>CAYYHS010000144.1:0-6575 GCA_964471785.1 uncultured Chitinophagaceae bacterium | reverse complement strand
AGATTCCCGATAAAAACGTTCGGGAATGACGCGCCCCTAGGTTTGTCATGCCCGCGCGCCTCTAGCCGGCATCCAAACTGTAACACTACCCGGGAATCCAGCTTCTTGGTTTCCAATGCGGAATGGAAGCCCGCATTCGCGGGCATGACGCTCATTTTCCATATCGAGTCATCACTCATCGCTGGTCGGCAACCCTCGCTGAGCAACTTATACCAAAGCCGTCCGCACCGAATAAATAGCGGGGAGCCAATCTGCAAGCATCTGCCAGGAATCTCCTTCATTTCTGCTATAGAGGATCTGACCGCCGCTCGTCCCGACATAGATGCCGCTCTTGTCACAACGATCAGCCGCCATTGCTTGTCGATGAACATGAGCGAACATATTCTTCGACGGCAATCCTTTCGTCAGTTTCTTCCAGCGGTTTCCTCGATTCGTGCTGCGATAGACGGCGAACTTGCCGTCAACCGGACCTCGAAACTCTGCCCCTTCTTCCGGAATTACATACACCGTGTCGGCATCGTGAGGATGCATCTGCAATGGGAAGCCAAACCGTGACGGCAGCCCTTGGCTGATGTCGATCCACTCCTTCCCTTCGTTGTCGCTCCGGTACACTCCGCAATGATTTTGCTGGTAGAGAACGTTTGGTTTGGAAGGATGCGCCTCCATATGGTGCGTACACTGACCTACTTCGGGAAATTTCTCCGGATTGAAGTCGGCAAGCACGCCTTTATTTCTTGGCTGCCATGACTTGCCCCCATCCTCGCTGCAAAAAACTCCCGCCGCTGAAATTCCGACAAAGATTTTTTTGGAATCATTCGGGTTAATGTAAGAGCAGTGTACCATCAGGCCACCGGCCCCGGGATTCCATTTCTCTCTTGTGGGATGATTGGTCAGGCTATCCACCTCCTGCCAGGATTTGCCTCCGTCATCCGACCGGAAGAGAGCGCCAGGATCGACACCGGCATACAACGTGTTCAACTCATTCGCTGCTCCGGGAGAAACATGCCACGCCCGTGCGACCTTCTTGCCCGATTTCTCATCGAACTTAATTCCAGCTTCGGATTGCTTCCAGGTCTTCCCCAGATCTTTGCTCACATGAACGTTCGAGCCCCACCAGTACGAGTTCACGGCGGCGACAAGAGTCGGATCAGATCTAGTATCCATGATCATCTCATTAACATCCGCCCCCTTGAGCAACGGCCCCTTCATGCTCCATTTCTTCCGACTCTCGTCCGATGAAAAGATGAACGCTCCCTTATGTGTTCCGACCAAAACGTAAACCTTCTTCTTCGCCATGCATCCTCCATGTTAGAGCGAATGATTTAGCTTATCTTTTCTGAAAGTAACTCAACACAGCCTTAGGAACAATAGCAAACCCGGAGTGAGCAGTAGTTGTTATACAGAAGTTGCCTTTGATTCTTTCGCAAGTTGGTACCGTTCGCCGAGCCAAGCACCGAAGAGGGTCAGCAAAAACCCTTCGACGACTCCGAAGGCAACGTAACCGACCGGAACCGGTAACTGAATCCCGTATTGGATAAAGAGCCATTCGCCGACGACGGCGATCGCTCCGGCAACGGCAGGTTCCTTTAAAGTAACGCCGGGCGATTTGTAGCCGATGATGAAGCCAAGAAGAACGAAACTTAGAGAGAATGCGATGTTGATGAGATTTAAATTGATATTAAAGAGAGGTGCGAGAAGAAACACAAAAAGAACGTTCAGCACAAATCCCAGAGCAAGTCCGGCAAAGACCCATTTCCACTGAAAACCAACTGCGGCCTTCGGATCTTCGCCTTTCGTTTCCAGACTCCCTTGCAATTTCTCACCCATCCAGGCGCCAGCCTGGCAAAGTATCCCGCTGAAAAGGAGAAGCAGGATGATCATTTGAGTGCTCTGTCCTTCTCCGAGAGACGTAAAGCTGAAGAGAAGTGCGAACACGAACATCAAAATGAGGCCGGCAAATAATGCCTCCTTGATCGTAACTCCAGGAGAAAAGTAACCCACGACGGCTCCCGTGACGACAAATCCGATCAAAACGACAAGCGATTGGATTGCAGTGCTGTGAAATGTCGGTGCGACGATGAAAAAAGATCCTCCGATGATGATGATGCCGGCAACGACTCCGATAATCACCCATTTCCACTCTGTCGGCGACGCAGCTTTCGTTGTTTCATCTGACATGTTATTCTCCTTTAATTGGATACGTGTGATGCTTCATGTTTATTTCGCAACATCGTCTCTATCTTAACAGCGATCATGTCGATGGCGACGAGATTGTCCCCGCCCCGCGGAACGATGATATCGGCCCAGTGTTTGCTCGGCTCCACAAACTCAAGATGCATGGGCTTGACGGTGGCCATGTACTGGTTCATGACGGAATCGATCGATCTTCCCCGTTCAAGGATGTCACGCCGGATCCGCCGAAGAAGCCGTTCATCGGCGTCCGTATCGACAAACACTTTGATATCCATAAGGTCGCGAAGCTCTTTTTCGACAAAGATCAGGATCCCCTCGATGATGATGATGTCTTGAGGCTCCAGCCACCTCGTTTCCTTCATTCGGGAGTGGGTCGTGAAATTGTATAATGGCTGAGAAACCGGAATTTCTCTCTTCAAGTCTTTAATATGTTGGACGAGTAGGGATGTCTGGAGCGAATCGGGATGATCGAAGTTTATTTTGTCCGGAGTTAAACCATGATAATCGGCGAGATCCTTGTAATAAGAGTCATGTTGGATAACGACGACGTTCTCTTTAACGCGCAGACGTTCCAATATCTTTTGCGTGACGGTTGTTTTTCCGGAACCCGTGCCGCCCGCGATTCCAATAACGAGATGATCCATGAGGAACTGGCAAATTTTTGAAAATATACTCGAAAACAGTCGCAGAAGCAAGATGTTCGCGACTGAAGGTGCTGGCTTATTTTGTCATTGCTGCGGGGGCGGGAATCCGCGTATTTTTTTTCGCGGCACGATGGATCCCTGCTTTTGCGGGGATGACAATCTTTTTCCTAAATAAGCTCAGTACGCCCGGGGGAACAACGATTGAGTAGTGTCCTAATTTGCTTTTTGAAAGAAAATCCTGAAAAGTCATCCTGAGCCCCGCTGCAAGCGGGGCTCACCATGACTTCGCAAGCAAATCAGGACACTATCAACGATTGCTTCGAAGGGGCGATTTGCGTATTTTCATTGTATATGAGCTTTCCACTTGCCTATTCCCTTTGTGTGACATTCCTTTTTCTCTTCTACCTGGTTGTGCATCTTTACGCACTCAAGGGGCTCGGTGTGGCACGCAAACAGCAACGGACAGTAACCGAAGAGAAACCAAACATCTCGATTATCGTCGCTGCGAGAAACGAAGAAATCAATATCGGACGGTGCCTTCAGTCGCTAGTTACCCAGGAATACGCAACTGGGACTTATGAGATCATCGTTGTAGATGATCGCTCAACAGACAAGACAGCAGCTATCGTCAATAACTATCGTGCTCGGCACCCAAACATCACTCTTATCTCTCTGACATCGGTATCGTCCGACCTCCCCCCCAAGAAGAATGCACTGAATGAGGCCATCCGTCGGAGCAAGTTCGATATTCTTGCTTTTACTGACGCAGACTGCACTCCCTCTGTCAAATGGCTCGCTTCAATCGCGAAAGAATTCCGGCCTGAGGTGGGGGTTGTTGCGGGCTATTCGCCTTTTGAACAGAAATTCCCTTCGGATATCCTGGCCCGTTGGGGGGATTTTTTCCTTCGCTACATTGAAATCAAGAATTCTGTGGGGGCAGCAGCAGGAATTGGCTTAGGTCACGCATTCATGTGCACGGGAAGAAACTTGGCCTACCGGAAGTCGGTGTTCAACGAAGTTAAGGGGTACGATAAAATCAAAAAATCGATCAGCGGCGACGATGATCTCTTCATACAACTCGTGCAGAACGAAACTTCGTGGAAGATCAGATACATGTTTGACCCGCAAAGTTATGTCTCGACCGAGCCGCCTGTCTCACTGCGCGCATTCTTTAACCAGCGAAAGCGGCACTTTTCGGCGGGCAAGTACTATCCTTTACAGATGAAAGCGGTATTCGCATTGATCCATTCGTTCAGCGCGTTCGCGTTCCTTTCGCTTCTCATCTGGCCGGTGTTTGGACTCGGGATTGTTGCCGGAAAACTCCTTCTCGATGGATGGATGTTCTACAAAGCCACAAGGTTGTTCGGCGAGACCCGGCTGCTCCGATCGCTTGTCCCGTTGGAATGTGCATCGGTGGTCTACAATTCTTTCATCGGACCCCTCGGAGTTCTTGGGACATTTACGTGGAAAGGTAACAAGTCATAGAAAGCACGATCAAAAGAATTAAAAGTTTTCGCCTGCATCCAAGGTTAGCGACTGTTCTGAAGTTTTTCGTCGCTGTCGGACTCATTACTGCTCTCATCTTCTACGTCGATGTGCAGGCGCTGCGTGAATCAATCCTGAAGGCAAACACACTCTATCTTTCGATAGGCGCACTCCTTGTCGTCGCGAACATCGGGTTACAGTTTTTGCGTTGGCGATACTTGCTGCGGCTCATCGCGAGAGACGTGCCCGACACTAAAATACTCTCCTCGCTCTTCATCGGTTATTCCGCCGGATTTTTTACTCCGGGGCAGGTCGGCGAGCACGGCGGAAGAATGGTATCGCTCTCATCCCTGCAGCCTATCCAAGTGTTGGCGGTGAGCTTAATCGACAAAATATACATTTTGGCAGTCACGATAATCACCGGTGTGGTCGGAGTATGGATATACTTCCAGCTCTTCTTGCCGCAGTATTGGACACCACTCTTTACCGTGATCGTTTTTTGTGTTGTCGCTTCTTTTTTGATCGTTGTGCTCTACCCCGATTTGCTGAAAAAGATCCTTCGTCTAGTGCTGCACAAGGTGAGAAAGTACAGGGCGGTATCCGCATTCCTGTTCGTGAAAGACGTCTTTCATCGACGTCAGGCGAGAATATTGCTGCTTTTGACGTTCATCTTCAACGTCATCGTCATTCTTCAATATCATTTTTTTGTTCTAGCCTTTGCACCCGTATCCCTTAAAATATCCGCCCTGTGCACTTCAAACATACTCTTCATCAAAGCTGCTATACTTCCGATCTCACTGGGTGATCTTGGAATACGGGAGAGCACGGCGATTTTTTTCTTTACGCGGGCTGGGGTCTCCGCTGCTGCTGCATTGAACGCCTCACTGTGCGTTTTCTTCATCAACATCCTCCTGCCGAGTATCCTGGGAGCAATTATGGTACTGAGGCTCAAAACCCCCGGTAAGTCAGCGGTGCCGCAATGACCTGGATATCCATCATCTCGATCGCCATGACTGTTCTCGGCGCCATCTATGTGCGACAGATCGTTCTTTTCATGATGGGATTGGCACGGCTGAAAAGAGGGACTAACACCGCGATGCATTCAGTGGTGGTGCTGGTTGCCGCGAGGAATGAAGAACAGAATATTGAGAAGTGCATTGCGGCGTTGGATGACCAGAATTATCCGCGGGATAAATTCACAATCATCGTGATCGACGATCATTCTACTGACCGAACGCCTGAAATCGTCGAGCAATGCGCAGATCGCTTCTCCAAAGTCAAACTCCTCCGAGCGCGGGACCGACAAGCGAACGTTTCCCCGAAGATCAACGCACTCGATTACGCGATCGCCCACACTTCAAGCGAGCTCATCTTCACGACAGACGCGGACTGTATCGTCGGTCCGAACTGGATTTCGTCGATGGTGCGCTATTTCGAAGAAACGGTTGGCGTCGTTTCGGGTATCACTCTTTTCTCGGGGACATCAGGAGCACCACCGTTAGTAGTCAGCTTTCAGAGCCTCGATTTCTTTTCGCAGACTGCGTGCGGGGCCGGAGCCATTGGAATGAACGCCGTCAACAACTGCAACGGGAGCAACATGGGCTTCCGTAGATCCGTCTTTACTCAAGTTGGCGGCTACACCGCGATTTCTCACGTAAATTCCGGAAGCGATTCCCTGCTCGCCCAGCGCATCCTGTCTATGACCCATTGGAAAATGAAGTTTGCCTTCGAGCCGGACACACATGTCTTGACGTCCCCTTTGCCCAGTTGGCATCAAGTCCTCGAGCAACGCATGCGATGGGCCGGGCAAACTCCGAATTACCCTCCGTCAACTCTTGTTTTTCTCATTGCCTCTTTTATGCTCTATGCTTCACTGTTCCTCTTTATTCCATTATCAATTCTTTACTGGCCCATTTTTCCACTGCCCCTGCTCATCCTGATGATAAAATTGGCAGTCGATTTCCGGATTGTTTCTCTTTTTGCGAGACTATCAGGGGTGCAAGGGATGATGAGGTTTTTCTTCCCCTCGGAGTTGCTCCATATTCCCGTGGTGTTGATCGCGGTCTGCGGCAGTTTCCTGGGTACCTTTGAATGGAAGGGAAGAACGTTGCGGCGAGAAATGTCGTTGCAGAAATGAATACCCAGACTGACAAACCATGATTTCTCACACCGGCATACTTCACAGGTTCCTTTTTCCTTCCCTCCTTTGGAGAATGAATACGGAGTCTATTTATCTTACATTCGATGATGGAC
>CAYYHS010000143.1:0-6584 GCA_964471785.1 uncultured Chitinophagaceae bacterium | reverse complement strand
GTCGACGGAGACACAGAGAATCAGAAAGAGATCCTCATGAGGAATCGAAAAAACATAATACACTCAGAATTTTCCGTTGATGGCCCTCTCATCGTTCGGAATGAGCGTGACAAAAAACGCCTTGAATGTCTTAAAGAGATTTGAGCAAATTTCAGGCAATCCTGAGAGATATTCGTCCTTCAGGAAAAGATAGAGTTCATTCTTTGCGGTGCCCTTGCGGACCTCGATGTGTTGGCCATAACCTTCTTGGATTGCGATGCTGATTTCTTCTCTGTTACCCATTCACGCCTATCCTTTCAACACCGTCACAATTTGCTGAAAAAATTCAACCAACGGCCTTGGCATCACAGTACCCAAGACAATCGAAATGAGAAGGAGCCCTGAGAGCACAATGATGCTCACGACGCTCGGCTCGCCGGCTCGGGCGGTGGCCGGCGGTTCGCCGAAGACCATTTCGGAGGCATACGACATGAAACCGACGAACACGACCGCGACAATACCGATGAAGAGGAGTGTCGGTACGGCATTTCCGGAGGTGAATCCCGCCATGGCGACGGTCAACTCGCTTACGAACAACCCAAAGGGGGGCCATCCTGTCATCGCGAACATGCCGACGATAAACAGCGCGGCCGATGCGGGCACAACTTTGAACGCCCCCGTCATGCGCCGGATAATCTTGGAATTGAAAGCGAGCCGGAGATTCCCGACTGCCAGGAACATCACCAGTTTGACGATGGCATTGTTCAACATATGCAGTACGGCACCAAGGTATCCGAGTGGCGTTCCCAAACCGAGTGCGAAGGTAATGATCCCCACGTGTTCGACACTCGAATAGGCGAGAAGGCGCTTCACATCCTTTTGTACAAGGATGAACGGCAGGGCAACGCCCATCGAGAGCAAACCAAAGATAACGAGGAGCGTAGGAGCAAAGGTGGTGCTTACGGCTTTGTTCACGAGGATGTAAAACCGGATCAGGGCGTAGAGGGCAACGTTCACCAGCCCGGCCGCCATCAGTGCGGTGATCGGCGCCGGAGCTTCGGCATACGCATCAGGTTTCCACGTGTGCATTGGGGCAATCCCGGCTTTTGTGCCGAAACCTATCAAGATAAAAACGAAGGCGAGTTTTAGAATCGAGGGGTCGAGTTTCGGCGCTACCGACATCAGCGTCGTCCAGTTAAGAGCATTGACGGTGGTGTGGACCACGTTGAGTGCGGAGTAGTACGTCAGGATGATGCCAAACAATGCCAACGTTATCCCCACGGAGCAGATGATAACGTATTTCCACGCCGCTTCAAGGGAGCTTTCACGATCGTAGAACGCAACCAGGAACGCTGTCGCCAATGTCGTCGCCTCGATGCCGATCCACATGATGCCGAGATTGTTTGAGACCAGCACTAACAGCATTGTAAAGAGAAAGAGGTTCAGCAGAATAAAGTATAGGCGCAGAAGCTTCGGATCGATTTTCCCGTCCGACACTTGCCGATCCAGGTAGCCGACCGAGTAGATGGCGACGACGAGAGCGCTTCCGGCTACAATCATAATGACAAATGCCGACAGAGCGTCTGCATAGAAGAAGCCTCCTTGCGCACTGACGCTTGTTTTCAAGAAGACCTGCACTATCAAATTCCCAGCCGTGATTGCCGTGAGCACGGCACCCGCAATTGTCGTCGTCTGGAAAACCCACCTCCTCTCGATAAATATGCAGGCGAGAGAGGCGCCAAGAGGAAGCCCAAGCAGCAGAAGAAAGATCGCGAGGTTCAATGCCGGAGACTCCTCAGCTCATCAATATTGATGGTTTCGAACGTTTGATTGATCCGAAAAACAAAGACGCCCAGAATTATTGCAGCAACCATGATGTCAAAAAATATTCCGACTTCGACGATCAGCGGCATTCCGTATGTAATGGAGAGACCCGAAAGAAAAAGGCCGTTCTCCATTGTGAGGAGGCCAATAATTTGGGTTACCCCTTTTTTCCGTGTCATCATGATGAAGAGGCCTATGAGCATCATTGCGATGGATGACGGTAGGACCTTTGAGACGGTCTGGTTCGTCTGGTGCTGAGCGGTAAGAATCGGTTCGGCGACCGAACTTGCAACGATCACCAGCGCGCCACAAATGAGGAGGGATAAAGGGATATTGATCGTCGGCGCGATCTCCTTCTGAACATCGATCCTCTTAATAATTCTGTTTAAAACGAGTGGGATTGCAATACCTTTCACAAGAATTGTCAGCACCGCGGCAATAAGAATGTGCGACTCACCGTAGCCCAGAACAACCAACAACGCCACAATTCCCAACAGCAGAGATTGTAGCGCAAACAACCGAACGTAGAACAGCAGACTCCGGCTGGACACAATAAGGAACGCCGTAACCAGAATTGTTGCGGCAAAGATGTCGATCAAACGGGAAGCATTGTTAGCATCAATCATCTTCTCTGTCCTATCCTCCGATGATGAAGTAAAGAATGAGTGCGAGGAGCGAGAGAATGAATGCCACCATCAGAAGCTCCGGTACCCGAAAAAGGCGCAGCTTTGCGTTCGTAGACTCAATTACGGCAATGACAATTGCCAACACAATCACTTTCGCCATGAGGGCAGCCGCCCCAATGATCAGCGCGCCCGGCAAAAATGAGGTAGCAATGCCGACGGGAAAGAACATATTCGAGAGAAGCGCGAGGAACAGAAACAGTTTCATCTGCGAAGCCCATTCGATGAATGCAAGATAACGGCCTGAATACTCAAGAATCATCGCTTCGTGGATCATTGTCAGTTCAAGGTGCGTTTCCGGATTGTCGACAGGAATCCGCCCGGTTTCTGCGAGCGTCACAATGAAGAGTCCGACGAACGCCAACATGTGAGCTGGATGAATGAGCGTTATGGGCAATGCCACAAGCGAAGAGACAATAACGCTGAGGTCCGTCGAGCCTGCCGTTACTGCACTGGCGACAATTGCCAGCATCATCGCCGGTTCGACTATGGACGAAATCGACATTTCACGGCTTGAACCAAGACCGCCGAAAGCACTGGCCGTATCGAGACCTGCTAATGCGACGAAGAACCTGCCAAGGGCAAGGAGGTAAACAACGGTGATGATGTCTCCAATCCAGTGGAGGGAAACAGGCACCACAAGAGTCGGGATGAGAATTGCAATCACCAGGGTCGATGTGAACACGATGTACGGCGTTACACGAAATACCCACGACGAGGACGAGGAAAGGAGAACTTCTTTCTTCAATAATTTGATTAAATCGGAATACGGCTGAAGAAGACCGGCCCCCCTGCGATTCTGCATCCGGGCCTTAATCTTTTTGATAATGCCGGCGATCAGCGGCGCACCGAGCAGAACAACGCAGAGTTGAACTGCCGCGGATGCTATAGTTGAAAGAGGGTCATTCACTAGCGTGCAAACACCAATAGTAAAATCAGCGTAATAAAAATGTATGCCAGATAGGTTTGCAGGTGGCCCGTCTGGAGTTTGCGAAGCGTATGTGCCGAGTTCAATACAGCAGTGTTCAACGGCCGATATAGATACTTGTGGAAAATAGACTCCGTCTTAAGTTCATACCGAATCGTCTGCCGAAAATATGGGGAAGTTTCATTTTCAATCTCGATTTCATGCCGGGCACGGACAATGCTGGAGAAAATCATCCGGATCGGTTTGCTGAATCCAGTTGCCGTGTATTGCATCTGGGGCCCGATTTTGTCAAGTCCACACGCCCATGTCATGGCGATCCGTTTCCGGATTCTTCCACCAACAGCAATTGCAATCACGGTTGGAACCAGCACCAATCCGGCTAACAGCAAAGCTATGAAGAACGGCGAAGAGCTCGTTCCGGCTCCCTGCTGAATTGATAGAGTGCCCGGATTCAATGAAGCCGCTGAACCAATATGTACATCAAAGAACGCATTTGTCACCGGGTCGAGCAGGGCGAGTACTGAGCCCGGGGCAAGCCCAATTGCAATGCACAATCCGGCAAGAACGCCCATACCGACGATCATCGTCAGCGGAGACTCGGAAGCGTTTTCTGCATGATGAGAGCGCGCACTGCCAAGAAACGTAATTCCGAAGGCTTTGACGAAACAGGCGGCAGCAAGGGCGCCGGTCAATGCAAGCAACGCAACGGTGACCGGAATAGCCAGTTTCAGAGCAAAGTCCGAAATGTTAAACCCGAACAGCAATGCCTGAAAGGTCAACCATTCACTCGCAAACCCATTGAGGGGTGGAAGTGCAGAGATTGCTGCGGCGCCAATGAGAAAAAACGCTGCAGTCCAGGGGAGTTTCTTGATCAACCCTCCCAGTTCCTCGATATTCCTTGTATGAGTCGATTGATTTACAGAGCCGGCTCCAAGGAAGAGCAGACCTTTGAAAAGGGCATGGTTCAAGACATGGAACAAACCTGCGGCGAGCGCCAGCGCCGCCAAGGTTGGATGCCCCAGCGATGAGAAACACAGAGCGCCACCAACGCCCATCAGGATGATGCCGATATTCTCTACGCTGTGATAAGCAAGAAGCCGTTTCAGATCGTGCTCCATAAGGGCATACAACACGCCGAGCACGGCGGAGACAACCGCGACAGCGAGCACCAGAATTCCCCACCATTCTACCGGCTTCGGACCGAGGAGATCGAACGCAACGCGGACAATACCATAGATTCCGGTTTTGATGACCACACCCGACATGAGAGCAGAAACATTGCTTGGCGCTGCAGGATGTGCTTCAGGAAGCCAGATGTGAAGCGGCATGAGCCCTGCTTTCACGCCAAAGCCGATGAGCGCGCAGAGGAATACTAGTGATCGATCGAACGACGACATCGTTCCCGCGACAGCCCTCATCGCGCCGAAGTCGAACGAATGTGAATAAGAATACAAGATTAAAAACATTGTCACCAAAAACGCAGTGCCGATGTGCGTCATGGTAATGTATAAGAAGCCCGCTTTTCGGGTTGAGGTATTCTCGTGATCGTATACAATTAAAAAGTAGTTTGTCAGCGCCATCGCCTCCCACATGATCAGAAAAAGCACCGCGTTTCCAGCCATGACCAGGCCGATCAACGAAAGCAGGAGAAGATTATAGAGAAAAAGGAAAAGGCCAGTTTTTTTTCGTTCAGTGAATTTTCTCGTATAGCCGATTGAATAGAGGGATACCGTGCTTCCGAGAAGCGAAACGACGAGAAGGAAGAATGCGGAGAGGTAGTCAACCTGGAACGAAAAATTTCCCCACAACGGGGTTTGGATGAGTTGTACTGAGATCTGTTGTCTAGAAAGGATGGTGAAGAGACCAACGAAGAATGCGGCGCCTGAAGATATGAAGGCAGCACTGAAGCCGATATTTTTTCCAAATGCCACGAAGCCCTGAGAGTTGTCATTGCCTGAACGGAGAATAAGAATCAGTCCAATGATTGCCCCTGTTCCAAACCCTCCTAGCGATATGAAAAGCAGAGAATTTATAGCACTTCAATTCTTAGTGACAGATCAACGATCAAACTCGCAGTTCGCAATTGCCCTGCAAATTCTGCAAGCATGACGGGTTCCCTCATCTTTTGAAAATAAAATCTTGATAGTATAATCAATTTCAACGATACATGACAGGAAGAGACAATGAGGGTAGTGGCGTATTTTCAGAAGAGCTCATTGCGAGGACCTTCGCTGAAAGCGTGGTAGACTCGGCGACGAAGTGCCCCTTTACGGCATCCCGTACGGCGGGACAATCTTCCCCTCGAACCACGGGATTGCTTCTGCAAAAGACGCTTGAAGTAGCCCAACACAATAATGGATGTTATGTCTCATTTTGACGGTGACGATTCTATTAATATGGTTAGTGAGTTGTCGTGGGCTTCCTTGCCCTTTTGTATGCGGAAAGCCTCTTGAACTTCTAAATTTATTATCGCCAGAGCGCGCAAAAAAATTAGTCCAAAATGCATACTATTTTTAAGGCCAAGGACTAAACGTCCGCTCCAAAGATTTGAAATCACTTGCCTACGGGGCTTAACTTTCGTAATTTTAGTCTGAAAACAGCGGGAGAGCTGGCAGAACGGCTATTGCACCGGTCTTGAAAACCGGCGCCCGTAAGGGCTTGTAGGTTCGAATCCTACGCTCTCCGCAAGTTAAAGCCAATCGACGGCTATTGCATCCGCCGAAGGCGGGCGCCCGTAAGGGCTTGTAGGTTCGAATCCTACGCTCTCCGCAAGTTGAAGCCAATCGACGGCTATTGCATCCGCCAGTCGAACACTGTAAGGATTTTGAGGTGAAACCTCTTTCTCCGCATCGTGGCACGGTTCAGCGTATACATTCTCTATTCTGAAGGACATTCCCGTTCATACATTGGGCAGACAGGCGACGTTGATGTCCGCTTAGAGAGACACAATTCTGGATACGTACTCTCGACTCGACCCTATCGACCGTGGATTCTAGTATATACGGAATCTCTTAAGACTCGAGGAGAAGCGATGCAACGTGAACGATGGTTCAAGTCAGGTATCGGCCGAAGAAAAGCAAGAGAAATCATTGAAGAGTATTTACAAACGGCTATTGCATCCGCCAATCGAACACTGTAAGGATTTTGAGATGAAACCTCTTTCTCCGCGT
>CAYYHS010000142.1:0-6593 GCA_964471785.1 uncultured Chitinophagaceae bacterium | reverse complement strand
GACTCAGGACATCAACGACAGTATTGCCTCTCACAAAAAAATTCGTATCTTTGCAATCATTCTGCTCCAGGTATTCACATTAAACGCTTCGATGGCAAGCACGTACGACTTTGACTTGATCGTAATCGGTTCCGGCCCGGCAGGCGAAAAAGGGGCGGCGCAGGCTGCATACTTCGGGAAGAAAACCGCAATCATTGAAAAGGCTCCGCGTGTTGGGGGCGCCGGCGTCAACACAGGCACTGTTCCCAGCAAAACCTTCCGAGAAACTGCGCTGTATTTCTCCAACCTGCGCCAACGCGGCCTCTATGGCATCGACTACACCATCAAAAACAATATCTCCATCGAAGACTTCATGTACCGGAAGACCCATGTCGTGAACAATGAGTGGGACCTGATATACCAGAATATCGAGCGGCACAATATCGAATTGATCTTCGGCCATGCCTCGTTCATTGATGCACATACTCTTCAGGTCGAGCGTGAAGGCCTCCTGGAGAAATACAGCGCAGAGTTCATCCTCATCGCCAGCGGATCGCTTCCAAATCGCCCCGATAATTTCCCCATCGACGACCATCTGGTCTACGACAGCGATTCGGTCCTCAACATGGATCGCATTCCGAAGAACCTTGCCGTCATTGGCGGTGGATTTATTGGATGCGAATATGCGACGATCTTTACAGCTCTCGGGATCCACGTGACACTCGTCGAGTCCAAACCGCGCCTCCTTTCTTTTATCGACGCTGAGATGGCTGAGCGTTTGCACAAACACTTAGTCGACCTTGGGATGACGATTCTTCTGAACGAAGAGTACGACCGGATGGAGAAAGGAACCGACACGGTCACGGTCCATCTGAAGAGCGGGATGAAGTTCACCGTGGATAAAGCCCTTGTCGCGGCCGGCAGGTATGGGAACACAAAAAAGCTAGGGCTCGAAAAACTCAACATCATCCCCAACGCAAAAGGACATCTTGTCGTCAACCAACAGTTTCAGACGTCGGTGCCGAATATTTATGCCGCGGGGGATGTGATCGGATTTCCTTCTCTCGCTTCAACATCTATGGAACAGGGGCGCGTCGCCATGTGCCATGCGTTCAAACTGGAATATAAGAAACAGGTTTCTCCATTCATCCCCCTAGCAATTTATTCAATTCCGGAAATATCATTCGCCGGGGCAACCGAACAATCTCTGATAGAGAAAAAAATACCCTATTGCGCTGGCCGCGCAATGTTCGAACTCAACGCGCGGGGACAAATCATCGGCGACCTCAGTGGGATGATCAAGCTTCTTTTCTCTCCGATAGATCAGAAACTCCTCGGCGTCCACATTATGGGTGAAGGGGCGTCGGAGCTCATCCACCTTGGCCTTTTCGTTCTCTCAAACGGACTTAGCATCGACTACTTCATCCAAGCAGTGTTCAATTTCCCAACACTGTCCGAGGCGTACAAATATGCAGCGTACGACGGGTTGGGAAACTTGCAGAAGATGAAATAGCTTTTGTTGATGCTCCCTCCAACCTCCACACGGCAATTTCCATTCTGCGCTCAGATTCCTTCTTGACTCTTCTCTCCAACTGCTGTACTATTGTACCGGAATATTTCTCCTTCCGGAAAGGGGCGCGTTATGAAATCCCACCAACTTTACGGTCTTCTTTCGGCATTAACACTTCTGGCGTACACTGTAACAACCTCGCAGGAAAACTCGGCGTTCGACACCTCGGCCTACAAACAATTTCTTTCAGCTCACCAAAATCTAACGACAGAGCAACTCCAATCACTTTACTCTGCCGGGACTTTTTCTGCGGGAGAGCCAACGGCTTATTCTTCGGCAAAATATTTTGACAGCATCAACGCTAAATATCCACTCTCGCCGAATGAAAAGGCCCTTCTGGGAAAACATGGCTTTGTTGTGACAGAACGGCTCCCGGCTTATTCCTACGGAGATGCCTTTCTGCAGATCTATAACAGCGATCTGCCCGTGTTTATCTCGACAGACGCAATTCTTCATGCGTTGCATATGTCGTGGGACGCTATCCTGATGGATGTTGAGAGTTACGTCCTTGCGAACGAACTTGATACGCTCCTGGCATCCTTGCACGACGAACTGCCGGCCCTTGCTGCGAACTATTCTTCATCCCCAGCAATAAAGCAAATGATCAACGACCTCGACGTTTACCTCACGGTTCCGCGGGTCTTGCTCGGCACAGCCGATGGCCCCAAGTTCGCCGAGAATAACCAGACCGTCCGAGATTTGCTGGCTCTTATCAAGGCGCAGCGGCCCGCAAGCTATCCCCTATTCTCTAGCACCCCGAGAACTATCGATTTTAGTCAGTTTATTGTCCGCGGTCATTATACGCAGTCTGCGATCCTGTCAAAATATTTCCAGGCTATGATGTGGCTTGGACGAACAGAAATTTATCTGATTCCCCCTGAGTCTGCCGACCGGCCGCAAATTCCTGCCGACATTCAACGGCAAATTATCGATGCAGCTTTGCTGAAGGAGATCGCGGACGGAGCGAGCGCGTTCCCCCGACTTGCGCAAATCGACGGGATGTTAGAATCCTTCATTGGCCAATCGGATAACGTGACACTGCCGAACGTCGCCGATGTGCTCACAACGGCAGGGATAACGAATGCGTCTGAACTACTGGACACGGCTAAGTGCGCGTTGTTCGTTAACACACTTCAACAGCGGTCGTACGCTTTCCAGCGAATTAACTCACAGATTCTCATGTCGGATCCGATGAAGCCCGAGCAAAACAGACCGGCGTCTTCATTCTTATTGCTCGGACAACGGTTCATCATCGATTCATACACAACGGGCAATGTTGTCTATGACAAAATCTTGTATAACGGGACGAAGGTCCTGCGTATGCTTCCATCTTCTTTAGATGTTTTGTTCGCGATCGGAAACAATGCGGCAGGGCAACTTCTTAAACCGGAGCTCGATCAGTATCATTATTCCTCGAACCTGACCGCTCTCCGGTATCTTGTCGATTCATATGAGCCGGCATTCTGGCAGAGCACCATCTACAATGGCTGGCTGAACTCTATCCGGGCGCTTAACCCGCCGGCGGACAGGTCTGCCCTTCCCCCTTTTATGCAGACGGCCGCGTGGTGGCAGGAAAAGATGAATACACAGCTTGCATCGTGGGCGGAATTGCGGCACGATTTCTTATTATACGCAAAGCAGTCATATAGCGGCGGGGTTACATATTGTTCGTTCCCCGAAAGTTTTGTCGAACCAATTCCGGAGTTTTATGACGCAATAAAAACGTTCGCGCAAAACGGTGCGGCAATTTTCCAGAATTTTCCGGTGAAATACTCCAACGCTACGTGGTACTTCACATCAATGGAAGCAATTGCTGATACTCTCGGTGGCATCGCCCGCAAGGAATTGAGCAGAACTGCTCTTACAGAGCGGGAGAAATTCTTCCTGAAGACGATGATTTACTCGGTCCCCTCCGGGTGCACCGGGTACCTGACAGGGTGGTATCCCAGACTTTACTACTCGGATCTTCAAAAGAGAGATCTTATCATTGCCGATATTCACACCGCTCCTACTGACGCAGACGGAAATCCGGTCGGATGGGTGTTGCACGTCGGAACGGGCCCGTTGAATATGGCGGTGGTAGTTGCCCCCCTCCCCGATGGCACCCCATGTTCATTCATTGGCCCGGTGTCTAGCTATTACGAATATCTCGCTACGAATTTCAGACGGCTGACGGACGAGGAGTGGGTTTCGATGTACAATGCATCCCCGTCATTGCGGCCTTCGTTCGTCAACCTCTATCTGGCCGACACGACGGGTGCGGCACTCCCACAGGGGATGTCGCTCCTCATGGGGGTCAATCAGCAACGAGGACCGTCGACGCAGCCAACAGCGTTAGTGTTGGGAAAGAATTTTCCTAATCCGTTTAATTCGTCAACGATTATTACGTTCTCAATTCCCGCGTCACTTGCGAATTCCGATGGCGACCTTGCGTTGTACGATATTCAGGGGAGGCTGGTGAAGCATATTTTCTCCCGGAGACTTCCGGCGGGAAATTTCGCGGCGAGATGGGATGGGACCTCTGATAATGGAGTTGCTGTCTCTACCGGCGTTTACTTCTACCGTCTTGTTGTCGGCAACCAGAGACAGGTGGGGAGAATGAATTTTATAAAATAGAGGAATCGTCTTTCTCCAGAAAGGGGCGCGATATGAAATCTTCTCGACAGCAAGCTTGGCTTGCGGCTCTCATTCTCTTCGTTTCCATCTCGACTTATTCACAAGGGAGTTCACCCTTCGATACCAATGCATACAAGCAATTTCTCTCCGCTCATCAAAATCTGACCAGCGGACAGCTGCAATCGCTGTACCCTGCCGGAACATTTACTGCAGCCGCACCGACAAACTGGTCGTCGGCGAAATACTTCGACAGTATTAACGCCCACTACAGCTTGACGACGGAGGAGCAATCGCTCTTGGCCAAACACGGATTCGTTGTCTCTGAGCGTCTCAAGGGAAAATCTGCCGGCAATACATTCCTCGAAATCTACAATCACGATTTGCCCGTCTTCATCTCGACCGATGCCATTCTGTATGCGATGCACATGTCGTGCGATGCGATCCTCATGCAGGTCGAATCCCAGTTCTTGATTACAAAGTTAGATACTCTGCTGTCGGCACTCCACGCTCAATTGCCGGCAATTGCAGCAAAATATTCTTCCTCGCCGGCCATGACCCAGATGGTGAACGACGTCGACATTTATCTAACTGTTCCCCAGATCCTTCTTGGTAAACCGGCGGTACCAACGTTCGACGAAAACACCGATGACATAAACTACCTCTTGCATTTGATTAAGGCCGAACATCCCACGATGTTCCCGCTTTTCTCAAGCACTCCGCGCACGATAGATTTCAGCCAATTCACTCCACGCGGCCATTATCTACAGACTCCTGAATTAACATGTTACTTTCAAGCGATGATGTGGCTGGGACGGACCGAGATGTATTTAATTCCCCCAAAATCTGACGACGTCCACCAAACCGACGCCGATGTACAACGTCAGACCATCGATGCGGTGTTGATCAAAGAAGCGACGGAGGCCGCGAATAAAGATTCTCTACTTCAACAAATCGACAGCATTATCCAGTTCTTCGCGGGACAGTCGGACAACATCACGCTGCCAAACATTCGCACCTTGATACAGGAAACCGGCCTCACGAACGCCGGACAGCTATTGGACACGCTGACCTGGAGGAGTTTTCAGGACACCGTAGCACGAAAACCGTACGCCTTTCAGCGGATTAATTCACAGATCTTGATGTCCGACCCGGTGAGCCCGGAACAAGTGAGACCGGCGGCTGCATTTCTTCTGCTCGGCCAACGATTCGTCATCGATTCCTACGTCACGGGCAATGTTGTCTTCGACAAAATCATTTACGAGAATACGAAGATATTGCGAATGCTCCCCTCAACGCTCGACGTTCTCTTCTCGCTCGGTAACAACGCTGCTGCCGGCATTTTAAAAACGGAATTGGACCAGTACAAGTATTCATCCAATCTTTCCGCCCTGCGCTACCTGGTCGATTCCTATGAACCGGAGTACTGGCAGAGCACGGTTTACAACGGCTGGCTGAATTCTATCAGGACTCTTAACCCTCCTGCCGACAGGAGTTCGCTGCCGCCATTCATGCAAACAGCGGCCTGGTGGCAGGAAAAGATGAACACCCAACTATCCTCGTGGGCACAGCTGCGGCACGATTTCATCCTCTACGCGAAGCAGTCATACACTGCCGGTTGGATTTGTTCGTTTCCGGAAAGTTATGTCGAGCCGATCCCGCAGTTCTTCAATGCAATTAAGCTGTTCGCAGAAAATGCAGCCGTGCAGTTTCAGGGACCGCTGCTTCCGGATCTCTGGGTTGCTCACTATTTTACTGCGATGAAATGCGTTGCAGACACGCTTGGTTCTATCGCACAAAAAGAATTGTCAAAAACACCTCTCGACGAATCTGAGAAGTTGTTCCTGAGAGCTATGCTGTACAAACAAGGAATGTGTGGTGCTGAGCTCAATGGGTGGTATGCGAACCTCTTTTATACGGGTGACATAGGCTTGGATCAAGAGGATTTGGTCATCGCTGATGTTCACACTGCCCCAACGGATGAATTTGGCCAGCCGATCGGCTGGGTGCTGCACGCGGGGACGGGACCGTTAAACCTGGCAGTGGTTGTCGCTGATTTGCCGGATGGAACAACAACAGCATTCATCGGCCCCGTCATGAGCTATTACGAATATCTTGCCACGAATTTCAAACGCCTTACCGATCAAGAGTGGGCGGTCATGTATAATGTTACACCGTCGCTGCGGCCTTCATTTACGAATCTCTATTTGGCCGACAGCATGGGATCAATAAAACCCGAGGGGCTGTCGCTCCTAACAATCGTTCCGCAGTCACCACCGGCGGTGTTACCGACAACTTTGTTATTGGGAAAGAACTTCCCAAATCCATTCAATTCATCAACAGTCATTACGTTTACCGTGCCCGCTGCGTTGGCGAATTCTGTCGCCGATTTGTCGTTGTATGATATTCAGGGGCGACTGGTAAAGCGTCT
>CAYYHS010000141.1:0-6653 GCA_964471785.1 uncultured Chitinophagaceae bacterium | reverse complement strand
TCGCCTCAATAATTTCATCTGTCATACCGTTGCCCCTTTAAACTTACGTCGTCCGAATACTTTCCAAGGCTGCATCCAATGAATCGCGTCAATGTAGCTTCTCGGCGTGATGTTGTCAATTGCCATTGGAAGCCATCCATATTCAAAACATTTCTATGCGTTGAATTGGAGGTCGCACAAGCGTTTGTAGAGTCCGTTCTTCTGTTTCAAGAGTTCTACATGCTTGCCTTCCTGGACAATTTTGCCGTTCTCTAATACGATAATCCTATCTGAATTACGGATCGTTGAGAGTCGATGAGCGATAACAAACGATGTCCTGTTCTTCATGAGCCGCTCGATCGCTTCTTGCACGAGGATTTC
The DNA here is from genome assembly GCA_964471785.1 of uncultured Chitinophagaceae bacterium. Taxonomy (GTDB): domain Bacteria; phylum Bacteroidota; class Ignavibacteria; order UBA10030; family UBA8401; genus JAGVPT01. Next base: position 6,293 of record CAYYHS010000141.1, on the reverse strand, counting down.
ACTTTCGGAGTCGAGCGCCGACGTTGCCTCATCGAAAATCATGATGGGGGGATTTTTCAGAAGTGCTCGCGCAATTGAAACACGCTGCCGCTGTCCCCCCGACAATTTTACTCCTCGGTCGCCGATCATGGATTCGAAACCCTGCGGCATCTCTTCGATGAATCCGAGCGCATTGGCAGCTCTCGCAGCGTTGCGCACTTCCTTCTCCGGGCAGTTGCTTAATCCGTACGCAATGTTGTTCCGGATCGTATCGTTGAAGAGGATAGTTTCTTGTGTGACAATCCCGATTTGATTTCTCAGTGATTGAAGCTCGATCCGCCGGATGTCAACGCCATCGATAGTGATGGATCCCTCAATGGGGTCATAAAAGCGAGCGATAAGATCGACAAGCGTGGTTTTGCCGCTCCCGCTCGGTCCCACAATTGCCACCACCTCTCCCTTTTTTACTTTCAGCGAGATCCCGCTGAGAACATCTCGCACCCCTCCGGCGTATCCTTCCTGTCCCGAATAAACAAATGAGACGTTTTTGAATTCGATGCTTTGCTTTAACGGTTTAAGGGGCATCGCATCAGGATGATTGACGATTGAGGGGGTTGTGTCTAGTATCTCGAAAATCCTTTCCCCTGCTGCGGCAAATTCCTGCAATCTGTTCGTGACGTTGCTCAATTCTTTAACGGGAGGCATGACTTGAAAAATCGCAAAGAGGAATCCTAGAAATTCCGCTGCCTTCATTTCGCCGGTGAGGAGCACCTGCTGTCCACCGTACCAGATAATTGCAACGCCGGCGACAATCGAAAGAAACTCCGTGACAGGGGTCGCGAGATTTCTGATCCGGGTCATCGTCAACATTGTCTTGAAGTAGCTCCACGTTTCCTTCCTGAATTTCTTGTCCTCGAAATCCTCCATCGCGAACGCTTTGACAACCTTAACGTTCGAGATCGTTTCCTGCAGGACTGAAGTGATATCCGCCATCTTTTCCTGCATCACACCGCTTTCTTTGTGAAGTCTCACACCAATCATGCTGATAATGAAAAGCGAAAACGGGAACACAACGAACGAAAGCAGCGTCAGCTTCCAGCTCAAAGTGAAGGCAAAGCCCAGGAACACCACAATCAGCAAAGGCTCTCGGATGAGTGTCACGAAGCTGGCCGACACCCCACCGTTGACAACGTTCACATCATTGGTGACACGCGAGATAAGATTGCCGGTCCTTTCATTCGTGAAATAACTCAGCGACAAGTTGTGAAGATGGCGGTAGAGTTCATTCCGGATATCCATCATCAGTCCTTGTTCTACGTAGGCCATGAGATAGGACTGAACGTAACCGGACAGATTCTTGAGGAGAAATACGCAGAGAATGACGACACATATCTTGAAGAGCGCATCCGTTTTCGACCCTGAAAATATTCGCGACCTGACAGTCTCTTCCAATTTCTGTTTCAGCCCATTCACCTGATCTGACACCGTGCTGTTCGCTGCAGGAGCTTGGTGTTGGACGGTTGTCTGATCGAAAAGGGTTTCCAGAAGCGGGATGGAGAGATAAATTGATGCACCGCTAAAGGCGGAATAGAGAATCGTGCAGACGATGGAGAGGGCCAGCGTCGTCCGATACGGTCGAAGATATCTGAGAATGCGAAAGAAAATTTTCATATTACGAGAACCGCTTGAGGGATTCTAGTTCGGCACTGCTGACCGGCGGAAGCAATTGTCCGCGTTCTTGAGCAGTTTGGTATTCCCACACTTTTGCAAAAAGGAGAAGCTTATACAGAGAAGAATAGACTGCAAGAAGAAATCCGCGGAAGCCGTCGCGGAATCCGGTTAGTACAAAAAACATTCTGACGAAAACCGAAATCGGATTGACGATGAGGTTGTACCATCGGACTCGCTGCTGATGAGTCCGGTCGAGCTTGTTCATGACGTCGAGAGAAGTGTAGTCGTTTAGTTTCGTCAGATATTGTGAGAGCGAGTAATAGGTAAAATGGTTGAACGGGCTTTTCAGCGTGGAGGACTTGCCGTTCAATTCCACCCCCTCATGCACGGGGCGCTGGGATATCGACGCTTTGGTTCTCTTAAATAAACGCAGCTGGTATCCCGGGTACCATCCGCCGTGCCGCATCCATTGACCGAGAAAGAAGCTCTTCCGTGGGATATCGTATCCGTCATACGCTGGTTGTGAAGAGAGCGTTTCGCGAATTTCGTTTTTCAATTCTTCTGTCACTTCCTCGTCCGCGTCGACGATCAAGATCCACGGGTGAGATGCGAGAGAGACCGCATGCTGTTTTTGGACTGCAAATCCGTCCCACGCCCGCAGTGATACCCCTACGTTGAAACGGGTACAGATCTCAACCGTACGGTCGCTGCTCATGGCATCGACGACAATAACTTCGTCCGCCCACTGGACACTCCGTAGGCAGCGCTCGATATTCCTCTCCTCGTTGTACGTAATGATAACAACAGACAGCTTCTCCATCGCCTCTCTCAGCGGACAACAAAATTGACGAGTTTGTTCTTGACGACGATTTCCTTCACGATTTGTTTCCCGTCCAGGTGGGACTTCACATTCTGTTCCTCCCGCGCAATGCCTTTCAGAGAGTCTTCGTCGGAGTCTACGGGCACAGATTTCTTAGCACGTATTTTTCCATTGACCTGGAATACGACTTCAACGCTCTTTTGCTGCAATTTTGATTCCTCGTATGACGGCCACGATTCGTAGGCGAGAGACGACGTGTGTCCGAGCTTTTGCCACAATTCCTCCGCGATGTGAGGAGCGAACGGGGCGAGGAGCAACACCAGTGGTTCGAGTATTTGCCTCGGGCGCAAATCGTTTTTCGTCAGTTCGTTCACCAGAATCATCATCTGTGAAATGGCCGTATTGAAACGGAGGGCTTCAATGTCCCCTCCGACTTTTTTCACGGTGGCGTGATAGAGAAGAGACAACTCCGGCGAAAGCTCGCTATCCTTAACGGCAGGATCCAAGGCACCATCTTCGCTCACATAAAGCCGCCACACACGGTTCAGGAATCTATACACGCCTTCGACGCCGCGCGTACTCCACGGCTTCATCTCCTCGAGGGGCCCCATGAACATCTCAAACAGGCGGACCGAATCGGCCCCGTATTCTTTCACGACTTCGTCCGGGTTGACAACATTCCCCTTCGACTTCGACATCTTTCGCGAATCCTCGCCGAGGATAATCCCCTGGTGCCTCAGCTTCGTGAATGGTTCTTTCGTACTCACATGACCGAGATCATACAGCACTTTATGCCAGAATCTCGCATACATCAAATGAAGCACGGTATGTTCGGAACCGCCGACATACAAATCGACCGGCATCCATTTGCGTTCGAGCTCCGGGGAACAAAATTGCTTTTCATTTTTTGGGTCGATGAACCGAAGGTAGTACCAACATGATCCCGCCCATTGGGGCATCGTATTCGTCTCCCTCCTCCCTTTTAACCCGCTCTCCTGATCTGTCACATTCACCCATTCCTCCGCGAGGGCGAGGGGCGATTCGGTCGTGCCGCTCGGTTGAAATTTCTTAAGGTCGGGGAGAAGAAGAGGAAGCTCTTCATACCTCAAGGGCTTCAGGGTGCCATCTTCAAGATGGATGATCGGCATCGGCTCTCCCCAATATCGTTGCCGTGAAAAAAGCCAATCACGCAATTTGTAATTAATCTTTCTGGCGCCGATCTGATTCGATTCGAGCCAGGAAATAATCTTCCCTTTTGCTAATTCGATATTCATCCCGTCGAGGAAGCCGCTGTTGATCGCCGGCCCGTCGCCGTCGTACGATTTGCCGTTGAATTCGCCGGGCGGTTGAACAGTTCGAACGATCGGCAATCCAAACTTCTCGGCGAACTGCCAGTCGCGCTCGTCTTGTCCGGGAACGGCCATGATGGCGCCGGTTCCATATCCCGTGAGCACGTAATCGGCAATCCAAACAGGTATTTCTTTTTTTGTTGCCGGATTGACGACATAGCTTCCTGTAAAAACACCGGTTTTCTCCGCTTCAATACCGCGTTCAAGATCGCTTTTCCGGCTCGCCTGCAATTGATATTCTTCAACTGCATTCTTTTGTCCGCTCGTCGTCAGATCGCCTACGAGAGTGTGTTCAGGCGCGAGCACCATGTACGTTGCGCCAAAAATTGTATCCGGCCTCGTTGTGAAGACACGGATGGTTTTACTGGCTCCCTTCACAGGAAAGAGTATCTCGGCTCCTTCCGAACGTCCGATCCAGTTCTTCTGCTGATCCAGCGTTGATGCAGGCCAGTCAAGTTCCTTCGCATCTTCGAGGAGTCGTTCCGAATATGCCGTAATTCTCATCATCCATTGCCGCATCGGCCGACGTTCAACGGTGTAGCCCTTGTCCGTCCATTCGGCGACCTCTTCATTGGCGAGAACTGTACCGAGCGCCTCGCACCAGTTCACCGGGATCTCGGCGATGTATGCCAGTCGGAATTGCGAGAGAAAGTCATGCTTCTCTTTTTTGGTCTTTCTCTTCCATTCATCCGCTGTGAATCCGTCTTCAACCGGCAGCTCTTTCGTCCCCTGTTTCGCCAGCTCATCCTCGAGGCTCAGAATTAGCCTTGCCTTCCGCACGCGATCGTCGTACCATGAATTGTAAATCTGAAGAAAGATCCATTGCGTCCATTTATAGTACACCGGATCTGTCGTATCGACTTCACGGGACCAATCGTAGCTCATCCCGAGCATCTTGATCTGACGGCGGAACGTGGAAATATTCTGTTCTGTAGTCAATCGGGGATGGATGTTCGTTTGCATCGCGTATCGTTCTGCCGGCAATCCGAACGCATCCCATCCCATAGGGTGAAGAACGTTATAGCCGGCCATTCTGCGGTAGCGCGAAAAAATATCGGTCGCTGTGTAACCTTCCGGATGACCGACGTGAAGTCCGGCGCCCGAAGGGTACGGATACATATCCAGGATATAGGCCTTCGGCTTCGAGGAAGAAGAGTCTGTCCTGAATGTCTGGTTCTCTTCCCAGTACCGCTGCCACTTCGCTTCGATTTCGAGAAAATTATATTTCATGAAACCCGATTGTTAGTAAATTGCATTTTCAACTGGAAAAGCCGTACCCGGCGTCCGGCTATTGCTCACCACTCCCAGATTCCTCTCCTTGATGTTTCTTGATGTACATCATCGCGGTAATGGGTGTTCCAATCCGGAATCGTGACTGGAGCTCTTCGACCGTTGCGCCGTTCTGCGCCATGATTGTCGCCGCCGTATGACGAAGCGAGAACGCCGTCACGCGGCGCGCCTTTCCCTTTTTCAGGCCGGCTTTCGTGAGATAAAGGTTGACGCGTTCACGAATACCCCGCGTCGTCATCCGTTTGCCCCTTGTCCGATTTCCGGCGCTCATGATAAGAGGCTCAGTATCATCCGCGTCTTTCCGGAACGCAAGGTACCCCTGGATTGCTTCTTTGACATCATTCGGAAGAATCACAGCGGTCTCTTTGGTGGCTTCCCCTTTTCCTTGAACAAAGAAGACCATTGATGAACTAATCGTTCGCAAATCGCCGATGTTCGCACGAATCAACTCGATCTCACTTAGGCCGCATCCAACCATCGCTTTTATAATGGCAAAGTCGCGAAAACCACGCTCGTCAACCCGATCGATCTCCCGAAAAACAGCCTGGATATCTTGCGCGGAGATCGTTTCACGGGAGTGTTCCAGCGGCCTCTTGCTCCCTTTCACCTCTTTCGCCGGATTCCTTAACAAGACTCCGCTGCTGACCAGGTAGTCGAAGAACTTTCTAAGAGCTGTCAGGTACGTAGAGACGGAAACGGGCGAGAGTTTCTGTTTCTTCAATAAATGGTTTTTGTACCGCTCCACGTCCTCGATCCGGAATTGAAATTTCTTTTCTGCGGGGTACCAGCGAATGAACTCTCTCAGCGAACGTTCGTAAGTCCCCCTCGTCTCAGGCTTGCTTTTGCGCAGTTCACGCAAAAATCCGGCATGATACGTTAAGAGGCGTTGGGAGGAGACTCTCACAGCAGGAAATTGCACTGTTTTCATTCGCCCGCGCGGGAACTTTGTGTGGGGGAAAACTTCGATTCTGCGACCGCCAATAACAGAAATTAATAATATTTGGTGAGAGAATCAACGAGACTTCATCCTTAGTTCCTCCTTCTTGGTAGTGGGGTCTTTTGGATGAATATCCGGAATTAAGTTAGGAAGAGCCCGCGGACCCTTCGACTCAGCCGCGACGAGTCACACTGGGTATAATAGTCATTTTGTGTTGATAAATTACTTACGAACGAGGTAAAAATAC
>CAYYHS010000140.1:0-6658 GCA_964471785.1 uncultured Chitinophagaceae bacterium | reverse complement strand
GTATTACTTCTCAAATGCCTGGTTGCGAATCATCTTCGCCATGTCGTAGGGCGCGGGATCGCCTCCAAGGTACTTGTGGAACCAATCGAGATGGGCATTATAGTACACCGGCATCGACTTCACCGCGCTCGGCCAATGACCGTCGTTCGGGAATACAATCACCCGCGACGGAACGTTCATTTGTTGCAGGTCGGTAAAGAACTCAAGACTCTGGGCGTATGGAACGCGGTAATCTTTCTCCCCTGTAATCACGAGACACGGCGTCTTGAAATTCTTGACGAACAAATTCGGCGACCACTTTGCGTAAAGATTTGATTCCGACGGTATGCCACCGAGGTCCCACTGCGGGAACCACAATTCTTCCGTCGAGCCGTGCATCGCTGTGAGGTCGTAAACTCCCATCATGCACGCAATGGCCTTAAACCGCGACGTATGTCCTTCGAACCACATCATCATATAACCGCCGAACGACCAGCCCATCGCACCGACACGAGCGCTGTCGACGTAGGGGAGTTTCTCAAGGGAGTCAGTGACTGCCATTAGATCATCGTAGACTTTGCCTCCCCAGTCTTTCGAAATTTCCGCGGTAAATTCCTGGCCGTATCCGGTCGAACCATGGGGGTTCGGGAAGGCCACGATGTAGCCGCAACCCGGGTATACTTGCCAGTCTCCGCGGAAAGCGTCGGCCCATTGGGACTGCGGTCCGCCATGAACGTTGAGAATGAGTGGATATTTTTTAGATGGATCGAAGCCGTGGGGCTTCACTATAAAAGTGTGAATCTTCTTTCCGGTAGGGGAAGAAATCCACATCTCTTCCGCGGGGCGGATGTCTACCTCGTCTTCAACCGGTTTGTTAAGATAGGTAAGGCGTTGAGGATTCTTCCCCTGCGTCGATACGCGCCACAGTTCGGATGGACTTCCAACGGAGCGTTCGACAAATGCTATGAACTTACCGTCGGGCGAAATATCGGTTCCATCAATCTTCTTCATGTCGAGGACCGGCATGGAACTCTTCGTTTTGATATCAACTTTGTAGATCGGAGTATGGCCGAGGACATCTCCTGTAAAATAAATGCTCTTCGAATCGGGCGCCCAGACGAAGTCGTTCACCCAATTGTCAAACTCTTGCGTCAGCACAGTCTTTTCACCGGTACTCCGGTCGAACAGCGCGATGCGGAAACGATCGGACTCGTATCCGGGAATCGATTGCATCCTGTAGGCAATGTATTTGCCGTTGGGAGAATAGCCCGGATCGCCGTCATACGCTTTGTTCTCGGAAGTAATGTTTTTTGGAGTCCCTCCCTCGGTCGGCACTACAAAAAGATCGGCGTTGGTTGTCTCGGCTTCGTTTGCGTCGTGGTTCGATGCATAGCAGAGTTCCTTCCCATCCGGAGAGAGCGCGAGGCCGCCGCCGCCGAGTGAGAAAACCGGTGCATCGAAATCGCCGGGCGAGAGATCGGTATATTTTTTCGATTCAACATCAAAGATCAGAATGTGAGACCTCCTGCCATCTTTCCACGAAGTCCAGTGCCGGTACAACAACCTGTCTGCCATGTGGGCGTGGATCGGTCCGCTGCTCACGCCGTCATCGTTTTTCTTGTTGCAGTCATTGTCGGCGCCGCATTCGGGGAACACATCGCTCGTAAACACAATATGCTTGCCATCGGAAGTCCAGACCGCATCCGAGACGCCAGTCGCGAAGTGGGTCAGTTGTACAGACTCTCCGGAATCGGCTGAGATGGACCAAGCCTGACTTCCCTCTTTCTGCGTCGAGAGATACAGGAGCGTCTTCCCGTCCGGCGACCAGCTTGGATGGCTGTCGCTTACGGAATCGTTGGTTACTTTCCGCAGATTCCCGCCGTCAGCGTCGATGATGCAAACCTGGCTTCTCGATTTTCCCTCGGCGAGAAAGGAGCTGGTCACCGAGAAGGCGATTTTCTTTCCGTCGGGCGAGATTTTCGGATCGGCAATACTCTTGATCTTATAGAGGTCTTCGATCGCAAAAGGTTTCTTTTGCGCAAACATGTTGCAGACCATGAGAAGGATGAAGAAAATGAGGGATACTTTTTTCATCGGAGTGCTTTCTCGTTTGGTAGATAGGCCGCCGGTGAGGAATCGTGAACCGTTCTGGGTTGCGATAATCCGGCGAGATGGGAAATCGGGGAGCCTCTACTTTTTCGTCACGCTTTCTATCGCGCTGGTCAATTGCTGAGTGGAAAATCCTTTGTCGAGATAGGTGATGTTCGCTTCGGATTGCCATGCGCCCGCTTCTTGCGCTGCGCCGGTCATCATGATCACCGGGATATGCGCCGTCAGGGGCTCTGCCAGTAATTCTTCGAGCATCATGAAGCCATTCATGTTGTCCATGTTGACGTCGCTGAGGATCACGTCGGGCCGGTACTTCGCCGCAAAATCGAGCCCCACCATGCCATCCTCCGCTTCGAGCGTATTGTATCCTCTTACTTTCAACGAAGCAGCGAGGGCTTTCCGGAAGGCCGGTTCATCATCCACGATAAGAACGGTTTTCATTCAACATCTCCTGCAATTTGATTGACGAAAGTAACAAAAGCCGCAGAGAAAATCAATCATGTTTTACTCTCGACGACATTCCGGACTAGAAAATTAATGGGAAGATTAGCAACTCGGCGAGAAAGATTGACGCCACCTCCACCCCCAAAGAAATAAACAGGATATCTGGAAAATCGGTGTCAGTATACCGGCTGATGAGGAGCCATGAAGCTCCGATCATAGCGAGCAATTGGAGAAATTGCGGAAGGGGGAGAAGACCAACGAGAATGAAAGCGCCGCCGATTACGAAGCGCCCCACGGTTGAGCAGGAGATGCCCCGCAGTTTGAAGATTGCGGAGTATAACACAACGCGGATGACATAGGGGATGCAAACACCCAGGAGATACTTCACAACCGGACTCAAAGCACCTCCTTATCGAGGCACGGTCACCAGTATTTCGTTCTCAAACTCGGCGAAGATAGAATTCAGCCGCGCCCGCTCTTTTTCCACGCAGGGAGGAATAGACGCAAGATTCTCTCCTTCGTACGGCACCTTCTCGGCAATGTGAAGGCAGAGGTCCATCCCGTTCTCCAGGTTGTTCTTAAACTCGCGCAGTTTCTTGACTTCCATGTCGGTATACTTGCATTGCCGGACAAGCATCGCAAAATAGTCGACGTACATTTCTATTTCTTTGGCAAACATATGCGGCCGTTCAGGCGGGACAAGGGATTCACCCCTGCCATAAATGTGATCCACCATCTCTTTTAACGAGTAGAGTTTCTTGAACCAGGCGATATTCGGGCCGGGGCAGATTGCCTGGGGAGAATTCGTCGGCGGTACTATTCCGAGCGCTATGAGAGCCCCGTTACCCAGGTGCTCACAAAGGCAGGCTTTGTCGATGACCGTGGTGCGCGCTTCTTCCTTTTCCTCATTCGATATTTGTAAGCCGTCGATCACTTTGAGTTTCAATTCCTGGTACTCTCTCGACGCAAGACAGATTGGAGCAGTTGTGAACTCGGTATTCGAGACAAGAAATCCTTTCGGACATGCCGAGCCCGGTTTCCCTTCTTCCGCTTTCTTCCGGATCGAAATCTCGGACCCGCTCCGGCGCACGTTATTGAACGGAACTCCGAGGGGCGAGAAGCCGCTCAGATACAAATCGTCTTCTCCGGCTTGTCGCAACAACTCGCGTGTTGCGTCGTCCACACATGTCGCTTCCGGCACCAGGAGAAACGGGCTCGCCCATCCTGTGCGGTCCATTCCAAAATCTTCCATCATTCTGCGGGCTTCGCCGTTCGTTCCGATGCCGCCTTGAACGGTGATGAGCGGCCGCATATTTGCTTCCTTCGGGTACTCCCAGCCCATTGTCTCGTAGTATTTGTGTATCAGGGGCTGGAATTCCGCTACCAGGTCATCCCGCTTTTCCCGAAATTCCTTCAAAAGACTCGGAAGCAGGTGTCCGTTCGAAGCGAATGCATGCCCGCCGCAATTCAATCCGGATTCAATCCGGAATTCGAAAACTTCGAGTCCCTTCTTGGCGAGCAGCCTTCCTTGAATAAGTGTTGACCGAAAATCAGTGACCTTCAAAATTATTTTTTTCTTCAGCTCGCCGGTCGTATCCCTGTAGAAATCTTTGAACCGGGTCATATAACCGAACAGGCTCTGGTTAATTCCTGCAGAGAGAATGATGCTGGATCTTAACGTGCTGTTGGCGTACCCGCGGAATGCGGCTTTCGCGTCGCTGAATTCCTCGCTGAGCGGCTTGCCGTATCTGTCCAGGTTGATCCGGTCTAACTTCACCATGATGTTGACGTCGATGGAGCCAGGCACCATCGCGTTCGTCAGTTCGGTTTCGAGAACGTCACGTTCGGGTCCGGGTTTCATACTGACGAGTTTTTCGTAGTCTTTCTTCGGCGGCGCCCCATCCGGCAAAAGCTCGAAATATTTCTTCTTGTCGTTTTCAGCGAAGAATGGAAGCGACTTCACTGTGTCCATTTTTCGGCGAACGATCTCCGCGACCGTCTCAAGATAGGCCGTTATCCTTCGTGCTCTTCCGTCCGGAGAATAACGAGGAATCTTTTCGTACGGAATGGCGTACTTTTCGCTGTAGTGCTTGCGGATTCTTTCCAGCAAAAGGTCATCGACGATTGAAATGACCGAGGTAATGCCTAACGGGGCGACACGAATCGGGGTGTCGACAGAGTGCCCCGTGCCCATGACGGGAATATGGAAGGAATGATAATAGCTGTTCACTGGTCTCCGAGGAGGTATGGATAGTTGACGACGTGGACTATTCTGCTTCTACAAAATATCTTCAGACATCCTTCAAGGCAGATTTGGAGAAAACCAATCGATTTGCTATCGAATGGAGACGCACGGCGATAGAGTGCATTTTCCAGTGGGGTGAAAGATCAGCAAAAATCCAAGGGGGCCGGAGACTGGAAGCCGACAAAGCTACGAGACATGAGCCATTCTATCAATGTACTGATTTTTCTTTCTGATGGCAACTCATTTTCCCCCATTTCCGGGCAAGTGACGAGAGTCATGGCATCACTATGGGCGTGCGTTAAGAACGTTGTGTGCATGGACTTCGGTACAGAACCGCAAGAGCTTCGCCACGTCCAGCTTCCCTTCCGTCCGGACTCCACTGCAAACGTCTACCGCAAAAGGGGCAACATCGGAAATGGCTTTCCCGATATTCTCGGGGGTAAGCCCTCCCGCCAGAAAGACGGGAACATCAACCGATTCGCGAATTTTCTTGCTGATGCTCCAGTCGTGAACCCGTCCCGTCCCGCCAAGTTCTTTGATTTTGCCTTTTGGGTTCCCTGAGTCAAGAAGGAGTGCATCGACAAAGGGAGCAACAGCCCGAGCATCCTCGATCGCTTCGGATCCGTTAACGTGGATGACCTGGACAAGTGCGATACCCGGCAAAGCAGCACGCAGCCGCTGAAATCCATCCGATTCGATCCGGTCGCAGAGCTGGATCGTGTTCGTCCCGCATTTCTTCTGTTGTGCAATGATGTCATCCGCCCGGTGTTTGCTCGTAAGCAAAAAGGAAGCAACCGGCGGCGGTATCATTTTGGCAATCCCGGCTATTGCTTCTTCCGGAATAGGACCCGGTCCACTCGGCATCGCGGAGACAAGACCCACCGCCGAGGCGCCGCAGCGTACGGCGAGGCGCATTTCATCCAGCGAAGCGATGCAGCAGATCTTAATTCTCGGTTCTGGAGTGGGCTCCATGGACTGATCGATTCAATGTGGAATTGAAAAAAAACGAAGACGCAAAAAAAAGAATTCTATCTTCAGCTTGGCGTTTTTTGCGACTTTGCGGTTTTGACCTTCAACTCCCTTCGGTCCCGCCAAAAAGCGACTGCATATTGAGAGAGGGAGCCTTCGACTTGGTCGCAAGCGAAACATACGTTCTCGCAAGCTTGTCTTTTCCGGCTCCGAGCACGGTGCTGATCAGCCCAAGCGCTTCCCCCAATTCGGCCGGAGGGAGATTTTTGAGAACGTGCATCCACATCGCCTCTTCCAGCACATTGAAGGCTGTCTGGACCTCGGATAGATCAAAGCCTGCTTCGAATCGTTCACGGGCAACAGTATCCGCGTGAGCGATCATCGGGCCGAGGTTTTTTTCTTTCACAGCCTTTGTCGTCAGCGTGTAAAGAGCTTTCAGTCTTTGGTGAGTGTGTTCGCTCCCCGATTTTTCATAGTGTGCCAGGCGGGCCCGTTCAATTGCGGCCTGCGCTTCGGCAATGATGTCGGCGGAATGTTCCTGGAACAGTTGGTTGAGGTTCACAGAATTCCTATATTTTTTTATTTTGGATGGAGGCTCTCATGGAGAAGTGTTTCAGGGTGACGCGCCTTCGTAGAACGACGTCTCCTAGTAGCTCGTCATCCCGACGAAAGTCGGGATCTGATCTTTCAGCAAACACAAGGGAGCGACCCTGAATAAAAGCGTTTCAGGGTGACGTGTTCATGCACGACTACCTCTTCTCATAGCTCGTCATCCCGACGAAAGTCGGGATCTGATCTCATTCAGCAAGAACTATTGAAAACTGAACGCTAGATCCTTCATCTCGGGGTTAACTGATTTAATCAATTCAATTTTCCAATGTCGATGCCAGGTCTTCAACTGTTTCTCTCTTG
>CAYYHS010000139.1:0-6705 GCA_964471785.1 uncultured Chitinophagaceae bacterium | reverse complement strand
TCGTCAACCCTCCCTCCAACCGTGAAGAGCGGTAGCATCTGGGCAGTCCTGCTGCGCAACTTGAAATCCGCCGTCGCAACAGAAGGAGAGTCGGCAACGATTACCGGGTTCGCCTGCTCGGACGAATTCTTTCCGTCAAACCACTGGTCAATATAATTGCCGTTCAAAGGAATGGCATGGATATAGTAGCTCCCAAGATCGATATGCGTGATGCGATATTTTCCGAGTGAATCAGTCGTTTGATCATACGAGAATGAGGCACGGGCATCCCGCTTGAGGGCGCTGATAAGGACACCTCTGATCGGCTGACCGAGCGTATCGGTCACTGTCCCGCTGATAATACCGTTAGACTTGCTGATAATAATCTCGAATTCCTGGTCGGCATGTCCGCCGAAGTTCGATTGCGCCACTACGTGAATCGGGAAGATTCCTCTCACGAAAGCCGTCATTGTGATGACTCCGGTGACACTATCACATTCGAGTTGGCCGATAATGGGAAGAGGAAGAGGTCGGATATCGATGTAATATCTGATTACGGCGGCTGAATTGGAGGATACGGCTTTCACGGTATAAGAATACTGTATCCCAACTTGGGCAGTTTGAATCGGAGTAGAAGTTATCGTAACCTCATCTCGTCTATCCGGGCCAGAGGAGAGGACCGAGGCAAGGTTGCTTTGAATCTGGACGTTCCCGGTTGTTTTGGCGGTCACAAAATAAACGAAGACCCGCGGAGAGGGAGCCAGATTTGCGAGCACTGGTCCAACAGGGAGCGTATCAACATAAGCCGTGTCCGACGTTGTCGCGACCAAGACCGTGTCGTCTCCCGCCTGTGGATTTGGGGAAGTCATCATGGCATGAATATTAATTCTGTGCACTGCAAATGGAGTGCTAAGAGACACCACCGGGTGGTTCCAAACCAATCGAACCACGCCGTTGTCTGCTTTCGCATCAAGTCGGAATGCACTTGTTGGAGAAATGCCTGGGATTTCGACGTTGACGACGTTTGTCTTGATAAGATAGTTTCCGGTAGTTCTTCCTACTACGAAGTACGCGTAGTTCTTTCCTGTGGTGATACTCGTATTCGAAAGTTGATCGACGAAGTCCATGTCTTTCGTCGAATCAATCAACTTGAAGCTTGTCGAGTCGATGAAGGGAACTGACGCCCGATAGATATAGAACTTCGCAAAGTATACCATGGGCATCGGTGTCCAGGAAATCCTGACGGATCCCGACGCATCTATCTGACTAACGAAGAGAGTGAATGGCGGAGGAGGTCCCTCCTGCGCATATGCAACCGGAGAAGTGACTGAAAACGAGAGGATAAAAAGTAACCCAAAAGAAGTAATCCAACGCATGCCGCGCATAGAGCCTCCTGATTAAGTAGTCGTAGATGTTGGTTGCATAATGTTCAATGGACATTAAAATTGCAAAACGAGTGCCAGGTAAAAGTGCCAAAAACTAAACAAATTCGACCGCATTTGAGGTGTGCGTGCATTTTTTGCACTACAGAACGCAATCCGTGCGTTGATACTGGAAGCAGAGCAGATTTTGGCTTAATGCTATGCGAAGGGAAGAGTAACTAGAAACGGAAATTAAGCGAGAGAACTGCGGTCGAGTGAGAGGGAGAAATCGCTGCGGAGAATTTGTCCGAATCACGCCCAAACGTTAGCACCTCTACTTCGGACAGAAGATATGTGAGACCGAAGGCGGCTGCAGAGTAGATCTCAGCTTTGTAGAAGTTATTGTACTTCGTATATCTCGTGGCGGCTAATTCAGTCGTGCTTGCTTGAAGATACGAATCGCGAGCGCTCCGCCGTTGAGCGTCACAGTATACCGTGAGAAGAACTTCGAGCGCTCCCGCAGAAAGCAGAGCGTAACCCGATTTCGTCCTCCCCTGATACAATTGTTCCCATCCGGGAAAAACAATCGTTCGATACGTCGCTCCGTTGGCGAGCAATGGACCACGTTCAACCGGTGAAAGAGAGCGCCGTTCTCCGAAGAAACTCTCTCTCACTTTCCTGAAGATGGAGAGAATCTTAGGGGATGTAAGTTCGGGGTCAAGGTTGAATGATGAATCCCGCTGCAAGATGCTCCAGAAATGTGATTCTGCAAATTGCGGCTTATCCTGAGCGATAAGGGAGAACGCCACAATCTTCTCTACCTGTATGCGGAGCGAGTCGCTGATGTCCGGTTGCTCGAGAAGGCGTCGCCCTTCAAGCTCTGCATTGGAGTACGATCCTTCTTCATACAGCTGCCTGATCTCAGTAACCGTTGAATCATTCTGAGAAGGTGCGGCATCAACTCCGACCGCCAGTGAAAGGCTGCCGAACACGATTAGCAGGATCGGATATCGGGGAGACACTTTCATTGATGCTTAAGCTCAACAAGATTGAAAGAGAGACTCATTGTGTCTCCTTTTTGAACTTCCGCGTTGTAGATCAGGTCTTCGTACGAGGGATTATGAATCCTAATCTTTCTCGTCCCTGCAGTGGCAATCAAAGGCTTACCCAGCGGCGTGGTGTCCCGGTAGTGATCGTCGACATAGACTTCCCCCCAGGGAATGACGCGTATGATCAGATACCCTGCGAAGTCGAGAAAGTTCTCTTCAGCCACGACTTCGGCACCCCTCGGCACGGTGATATTCTTGGTCACCGGAACGAACATCGGGTTGCTGAACGTGATCGTCGCACTTCCGGACTTAACCAGTACCGCATGAGAGAATGGTGTCTGGCCCAGGTAAACATTATTGATGTAGACCATTCCCCACGGCACACATCGAACAACGACAGATCCTGAATCGCTTGTAGCGGCGGCCGTGTCGTCAGCGATATGCGCAGCAACTCCGGCGGTCAAGCGAGCTTCCTGCGTCGCATGTGAGATCCGCCCTGGAGGGCTCGCCGGCACAGCGGACGCACTATCCAAAACAGTCGGCGGCTTCTGGTGCACACGCGCGGTGTCGGCTACGACCTTCGTTGCTTGATGTCCGTTCCTCAGCGATAAAAATGAGTAGAAAAGCGCCACGATGACAAGCGTCGCAACCCCCGCAATGGAAAGGAAATGTCGCGTCCTCACCTTCCCGGGCCTCGGTACTTCTTCTTTACGTTGAACAAGGAAGCGAAGTGCTTCGTCGGCAGATGCGAAGCGATCATCTTTGTTCGGCGCTAACATTCGCAAGATGAATGTTGAGAGATCGGCAGGGAAGCGCGAAAGATCGTCTTCAATCGTCTGAGGAGAAAAGGAGAGAACTTTCTTGATGCACTCGGAGTACCACTCGCCGTCAAAAATTCTCTTCGAGGTGAGGATTTCGAAGAGCGTGACCCCAAGAGAAAAAAGATCTGTCCGGGCATCGACCACTTCCCCTCGAGCCTGTTCAGGAGACATGTACGCCGGCGTCCCCAACACCATACCGTCAAGGGTCAGAACCGGCGAACGGGGGACCGTGGCAAGGCCAAAATCAGTCACCTTGATTCCCCCTGAATTTTCAACGAGGATATTGCCGGGTTTTATGTCTCTGTGGATAATTCCTTTTGAATGTGCAACGGCCAGGCCTTTCAGGACTTCAACGGCTACCTTCCGTGCAAACTCAGGCATTTGCACTCCCTGTTCCTGGAGGATCTCCATGAGCGACTTCCCCTCGACAAACTCCATTACGATTGCCGGCGCACCGTCAATTTCGGTGAGATCGTAGACCTGCACGATGTTCTCCGACCTGAGCGCAGCGGAGGCCCTCGCCTCCCGGCGAAACCGGGCCATGAAATCCTCATCACCCAAAAGGCTCTTATGGATCACCTTGAGAAGGACGATCCGGTCGAGCGGAACCTGATATGCCCTGTAAACGGCAGTCGTTCCGCTCTCGCTCAACTTTTGCTCAATTCTAAAGGTTTGATCAGCCAATCTTCCATTCCTTGAGCTTGTACTGAAGCCATCGCAATGAGACTCCAAGGCGTTCCGAGGTTTGCTTCCTGTTTCCTCCGAACTGGTTCAGGGTCAGCTGGACTATTTCCTTTTCAAAATCATCAAGCGTCTTGGCGGCGGATGGAGGCGAGTTCTTTGTTCCTGCGCTGAGGTCTTCCCGCCGGAGTTCGCTGCCAGAACAAAGGACTACTCCTCGTTCGATCACATTCTGGAGCTCCCGGACATTCCCGCCCCACGAATTTCCCATAAGAAACTGCATCGCATCGGCACTGATGCGTTGAACATTTCTCTTATGCGTCTGACATGCTGTCGCGAAGAAAAACTCCGCAAGAAGCGGGATATCCTCGCTACGCTCTCGGAGCGCCGGTAAGTGGATGGTGACCACGTTCAACCGATAAAACAGGTCTTCACGAAATCGTCCCCCCGATATTTCGTCTTTCAAATTCTTGTTCGTCGCAGCAATGATCCGGACGTCGACTTTTCGGTCTTTGACTTCGCCCACCCGGCGTATTTCCTTTTGCTGCAAGACATGAAGAATCTTTGCCTGGAGAGAAACCGGAAGATCGGCGATTTCGTCGAGGAACAATGTCCCCTCGTGCGCGCTTTCGATCAACCCTTTTTTCTCTGCATGCGCGCCCGTGAAAGCTCCCTTCGCGTGTCCGAAGAGCTCGCTTTCAAGAAGCTGTTCCGGTATGGCTGAACAATTAACGCTCATGAAGGGCTTCGCCGCTCTCGGACCGTTTGCATGGATCGCTCTGGCCACAACATCTTTTCCGGTTCCGCTTTCTCCCGTAATGAGCACAGAAACATCGACGTCCAGGACTTTAGTCACAAGGTCGAGGACCGCTTGCCAACGCTTGCTCTTTCCGATGATGCCATTGAACTTGGAAGGAGTATTCACCTCGCTCCGCAGTCTCTTGTTCTCTTCCTGAAGATCTGCAAATCGCCGCGCGTTCTCGATGGCAATCGCGGAGAGGCTTGCGAAAACAGTCAGAAATTTCACGGCTTCGTCCGTGAATGCATGGCGGAATTTAGTACTGTCGAGGTAGACCGCTCCCAGCATTCGTTCCTGGGCCCGCAACGGGATGCAAATAATCGAGAGGATCTTCTGCACGATGATGCTTCTCGATGCCTCAAACCGCTCGTCCGAGGGGGCGTCGAAGCTGAGGACGGGTTCTCCGGTTTGAAGAACCCGGGAGACAACCGATGAGGATGCCGCCAATTGACCGGCGCCTTCTCTATCGTTGAAATTTTTGGAAGCGACCACCTCGAAGCCGCTCGACGCGCCGGGATTTGCGAGGAGGATGAACGCCCGTTCCGCACTTAGATGCACCATCGCGATCTCGAGCACTTTGTCAAGGAGTGCAGTGGGATCGAGAATGGAGTTCACGACCTTAGCAACCTCGAAGAGGGCGCTGAAATTGTCTTTCACTTCATTCGTCATAGATTAGTTCACGACAAAAGATGCTTCTTTTGACCGGGCTGAATTCCCGTACTCGTCCACCACGGCAATAGTCCAAAAATAGCTGCCTTGGTCCAGGGTGAAGGGATATTGGTAGGAGAGAAGATGGCTGCCGACATTGTCCTGCGACCAGACAACCGCCTCAGCGCCGGCATCAACCCGAACGACAATTAACGAGTACGTATAGATGAACCGGACAGCCGGAGCGTTCCACAGGAAAAGAGGCGAAGCGGAAGCGGTGTCCTGAGAAACGGGATACGTGGGTGTCGCTTCGTCTTCAATCGTTCTGGTCACATAGAATGGCGCGCTGGTGCTGGTTGATTTTTCACGGTCGCGCGCGATAACGGTCAAGGGTTTCCCTACCAGCCACTCAAGATTATTTGACGGCAGTTGATATGATGTCAGCGTAAGTTGAAAATCTTTTTCCGTCACAGAATAGTTCAGAGGGTACAGGATCGAGTCGACGCAGAACCATGCTGAATCAAGGTCCGAAATGCCATTCGGATCTGTGATCTCGGAAGTAAGGGTAGCAAAATAGGCTGGGTTGGGCCACCATTGATCGATCTTGCTGGTGAGAATTTTTGCCAAAGTTACCTGGGGATAGCCATCGAGAGAGAAAATGACCGATTGTTGTCCGCCGGTTCCGATCGAGACATGTAAGGTCTCAGAGGCGAAGAGGTCTTTCGCGGCCATGACATCGTACGTTCCGGAGGCAATTTCCGGAAAGACAAAATTGCCGGAAGAATCGGTGATGATCGTCAGGGTTGACGGGTTGGTGGAAATATGCACGGAGGCAATTCCGCTCCCTGAAAGATTCAGGAGGGTTACTTTTCCCGAGAAAACGCCCGTACCCGTGTAACGAGGAGATTGAGGATCTAACGGATTATCATGAGCTGCATCTCCGACACAGCCGGCGATAAATAACGTTGCCGCAACGAGAGATGAAACCGAAGCAAGTTGAGATATCCGCATACATTTCATTCTAACCAGAGGTCAACTTCAGTCAAATATCAGTCGAAAAAATATGAGACGCAATACTGACTCATGTTACTGTTTGATCACTTTGAATTGAGGACCAATAGATTCCCGATAAGAACGTTCGGGAATGACGCACCCCGAGGATTGTCATGCCCGCACGTTCTAGCGGGCATCCAAACTGTAACAATACTCAGTATTGAGTGGAAGCAAGTCAACGCAAGTAACCTTCGGATGGCTTGTCGCCAGGCATGATCCATTACTTCGAAGCCCCTCCATCTCCCAACATAGCAAGTGCTGCAGATGCCGCAACCACTTTGGCAGCACCCGACTTCTTCAGCAACTTTGCGACA
>CAYYHS010000138.1:0-6706 GCA_964471785.1 uncultured Chitinophagaceae bacterium | reverse complement strand
ATCGCTCACGGTTCCATGGAGACGCTCAGGGTCAAGTTCGTTGACCGTACTTCTGTTGAAGGCACTGAATCTATTGCCGGCAACGCTGGAGGTGGATCCCTCGGCAGCACTTGCGGAAAGCACAAGCCTCTCGGGGGCTTCACGCAGCAGAAGATTTGTTGATCCGCCTATTGCATCCCCAGCAACATCTGGAGTGAGAGACTTGGTAACCTCGATCCGCTCAAAGAGGCCAGACGGAAAAATATCCATCGGCAGGAATCGATCTTTGGACTCCGGGCTCGGTATTTTGATCCCATCGACGAGAGTATTGTTGTATTGTTGAGCCAGGCCGCGCATGACAACATAACGCCCCTCGCCTTGATCCCTGATAAGCGACATACCCGAAACACGCTGGAGGACATCTGCGGCAGTCCGGTCGGTGGAACGATCGATCGTCTGTGCAGTGATAACACTGATGATATTCTTCGCCTGAAACTCGCTTTGGATCCCTGATGACTCAAGTTCCCTGTTGGCCCTGGCTTGTACGACAACTTCAGCCATGTTTAAGGGTGCATCTTCCAGGAAAATAGTTAGACGAAGGGAAGCCGAATCGGAACCAATATCTAGATTCGTGATTTCCTTCTTCTTGAATCCGAGCATATCAACGCGGACTGAGTAGACACCCGCCGGAATACGATCTACCTTGAACACTCCATCTTGATCGGTTATGGCTCCCAAAGCCGTGCCCGGTATGCCGATGTTCGCGCCCACGATGGCCTCGTTGTTGGATTTAGCCCTCACGATCCCCCCTATCGTTCCGGCATCGAGAGCAGTGACTGCAAACGCACATGCGAGAAGGAGTGCGATCATGCGAATAGAAGGCGTTGCATGATCAATTGTCTTCTTGTTCAAATCCTGTTGTCGGAGGAACAGCAGCTTGGTTTCGATAAGCTCGCTCTTTCTATTGTCAACCTGGAGTTTGAATATCGTTTGTCGAAGGAGACGGAGATGGGATACGAGAAGGCTCCCATGACCCGGGAAAGAATATAATTGCGGTGTGTTGCCCCAGTATTACGGTACGGTAAGAGCTGTGAGGTTAAATCATTAGGGAATAAAAACTCTTGTCCGAAAAAGTGAACTCGGTGGGGAAATGGAATATTGGAATAGTGGAATGATGGAATGATGGAATGATGGAATGATGGAATCGCAGATAGAGAATTGCAGGGATCAAATTGAAATAGTCGGCACTAATGAAGACTTAGCGCGGCTTCCCTTGAATATCGGGATCGGCGCGACTCACTTTCATTATGCAGCTCCCGCAGAAAAGCTGGACGTAAGGGCATCGCTGCTTCAATTCTATGGAGAAAATGCCCGGAAAAGTGTGTATGATGTTGAGCGACTGCATCGAGAATAAGGAAAGTGCAACTTCGCTCGATCATCTGTTGAATCGACTCACTTCGTGAAGTATCTTCATTGCCCAGATCAGTCGCGCACCGCTTGGCAAATTGCAGGAGTCGTCGGGTGATATTCTCAGTCTCACCTCTCTCTGAGTACTTTTGAAATGGAGTTTCATGGCCGGAAGCCCTATCCTCCTCTAGATCCTGCAGGTCATCAATTAGCTGCAGCACAACCCCGTATTCAAAAACAGCATCGGCCGAACTTTCCCTGAGATCTCCCGCCGCCAGGTATCCGTCTGCCAAAACGGACGTCCCCCCTTTCTCCACAGTAATGCACAGAAGATCAGTGTCATCGAGTTTTGACAGATCATTTTGGAGAAGGAGGCTTTTTTGCTGAGCGGAGAGAATGGCAAGAAGACTCTTATACACCTTGGGATGATCTTCGCGCGGATATTCTTCGGTTATCATGGAAAGCAGCAGACCAATCCTCCGCGTCAAATCGTCTATGGGCGGACACCCATTCCTCTTAAACCACTCCGAGAGCCACTGGACTAGGCCGGCCTTATCTTTTGAAGTTCGATCTGCGCTGTCGAGACCGTTGTCGACGTAAGGATACAAAAGACTGTATGCGAACGAGGAGGGGGTGAGCAGAATGTCTTTTCCTGAGAACAATTGAATGCTATTGAATACCCAGAGATTCCGGAGGGCCTGATGTAGATCACCTTCAGATAACGTTGGATCGAAGGCCTTTCCTTCATTCAAGAAGAGCCTTGTCACCTTCTCGGACTCCACGAAGAATCTGTCGTTCTGAATTTCACGCGATAAGAGAGATGATCCTGCAATAGATTTCATTACGTCCAGCGAGAGATGAGCTTTGTCATCATCCGTCAAAGATTCATATCCTCCATAAGAGCGAGGGGCCTTTTGGAGCTTTTGCGTAAGCTGCCTCTCATTCTCACGCTGCTGCCATTGGGTAAATCGTCGATTGAATTCGGGCGCAGTATCGGGAATTCCACGCCATACCTCCACATACTTGGCGGTCAAGCGCTCAACGTCGTTCTCAAATCTGGATGAATGATAGGATGTGTCCATGGCTTAAGTGAGTAGATTCTAGAATTTCACAAGTGACGGGCGAGCGTCTGCAATTCCTGTTGAATATTCATTGGCTCGGTGTGCAATTACGCCGTTCTCTAATCGAATCTTACGCACAAACTGAGCTAAAGATTCGTTGTAGAATAAAACGGCAATTCGGAGTTCCCAACGGAGTATTTCCCCGCGATTCCGCAGACAATCACAAGAATGGCCGCATTGTTATTTCTTCGTTATTCTCTCCAGGTCTCTTCTATAAATCTCGAAAGATTCATATATTTAGTATGGTGCATCTCAAAAACTCTTGTTGGATGATAGATGGAAATAGGGCAACGCTACGAAAAACTGATTAACTATCTGACGGACTACATCTACACCGTCACGATTCAAAACGGAGTTGTCGTCGACACGTACCACGGTCCCGGGTGTGTGTCCGTCACCGGATATACGTCGGATGACTACAAAAGAGACCCCGATCTCTGGTTTAGAATGGTACACAAAAAGGATCGAGAAAAAGTACTCAACCAGGCTCAACTCGCGCTCGCCGGACAGGAAGTGGAACCCCTCGAACATCGCATTGTTCACCGCGACGGATCCATTCGATGGATAAGAAATAAGATTGTCATCACGAAAGATGATGCGGGCAATTCTGTAGCCTACGACGGGTTGATCAACGACATTACCCAGCTGAAAAAGGCGGAGGTTGCGGCAGCCCTGCGCAATCAGCAGTTGAAACAGGCAGACAAGATGGCTTCGCTCGGGATTCTGGTTTCGGGCATCGCCCATGAGATCAGTAACCCTAACAATTTCATCCTCCTCAATGTGCAGCTCTTCACCAAAGTCTGGAAGGATATTGCTCCTGTGCTCGACTCATACTATTCACAGAACGGCGATTTCAGTATCGCAGGGATGCCATACAACACATCTAAAGAAAAGATTGCACAATCACTCGACGGCATCTTCCGAGGGTCCGAGCGAATACAAAATATCACCAAGAGCCTCACTGAATATGCGCGCGCCGACAGCGGCCAATTGAACGAGCTTGTCGACGTCAACAAGGTCGTGGAAATGGCAATCCTTATTACAGGTAACCTGATCAGAAAAACAACCTCCAATTTCAAAGTCGAATACGGAACAGATCTTCCGCCGATCAAAGGCAACGCGCAGCAGCTTGAACAGGTGGTGATCAACCTTATTAATAACGCCTGCCAGTCGCTGCGGGATACGTCGGCCGAAATTAAAGTTTCTACGTACTACAACAGGATCAGAGATAAAGTGCGAATTAAAGTGGAAGATCGAGGAATCGGAATTAAGTCGGCGGATCTTCAATATATTATGGATCCGTTCTTTACGACGAAGCGAGAAATGGGGGGAACCGGGCTCGGACTCTCCGTTTCTTACAGCATTGTCAAAAGTCACGGAGGATCGCTCATTTTGAATAGTGCTCCTGACAAAGGGACCATCGCCCGGGTTTCCTTTCCCGCTCACGGAGCTCCCGTTACGGAGGCAGCCGTATGAGCTCAAAAATATTTCCGACTCATCCGGTACTGCTCGTGGATGATGAAGAACACTTCCTCCTCAGCGCCGAACTCACTCTCTCATCAAACGGAATCAACAATACCGAGACCTGTGCTGACAGCCGAAAGGTTATTTCGCTGCTCCAGAACAAACCATACTCCCTTGTCGCCCTCGACATCAACATGCAGTACGTTTCAGGAATCGAGTTGCTGCGACAGATCATCCAGCACTTCCCCCAGATTCCGGTCGTCATGATTACGGCAATCAATGATGTCGACAGCGCAGTGCTTTGTATCAAAGAGGGTGCTTTCGATTACGTTGTGAAACCGGTCGATGACACGAAGCTTGTCACGACCATCAAACGCGGACTTGAGCTCGCCGAAGTTCGGAGCGAAAACGAACTGTTGAAGCAGTCGCTCTTCCGGGAAAACCTCGAGCATCCCGAATCGTTCCTCGAGATCGTTACCCACAGCTCGTCGATGCAGTCGATGTTCCGCTATATCGAAGCGATTGCAAAAACAATTCTCCCCGTCCTGATCACGGGCGAAACCGGGACCGGAAAAGAACTTTTCGCGCGGGCAATTCATGCCGCCAGCGGACGGACCGGCGAGATGGTGACCGTTAACGTCGCGGGACTCGACGATGATTTCTTCTCGGACACATTGTTCGGACACAAGAAGGGAGCTTTCACCGGAGCCGATGGGGAGAGAAAGGGGCTAATCGAAAAGGCAGATCAGGGTACACTTTTTCTCGACGAGATTGGCGACCTGAGCATTGAGTCGCAGGTAAAACTGCTTCGGCTCTTGCAGGATGGAAGTTACTATCCTCTCGGATCCGATATGGCAAAGCTTTCGGATGCAAGGATCATCGTGGCAACGCATCGCGATGTCGCGACGATGCAGGCAAGCGACTCATTCCGTCAGGATTTGTATTATCGGCTGAAATCGCATCATGTCGCAATCCCGCCGTTGCGCGAGAGAAAATCCGACCTTCCCTTCCTCATCGATCATTTCATCACGAAGGCCGCGGCGAAACTTGGCAAGAAGAGACCGACGGCTCCCAAGGAGCTTTATACACTCCTCGCGACCTATGAATTCCCGGGGAACATCCGCGAACTCGAAGGGATCATCTTCGATGCGATCAGCGTCCATCAGTCGGGCGTCCTTTCGCTAGACTCAATACGCAAAACAATCGGCCGATCGGTGACGAGCGAACATCTCCACCCTCTTCGCTCATCCGACGCACTCCTCTCTTTCCCAAACCGCTTCCCCACACTCGGGGAAGCGGAAGACGCTCTTATTGCGGAAGCGCTCCGCCGGGCCGAGGGCAACCAGACAATCGCAGCAGAGCTGCTGGGAATTTCTCGCCGCGCACTGAACAATAGACTTCGTAGGCCACAAACAAATTCTGCTGAGGACAAGTAAAAGCTATCTCAAAAACAACAGTGAAGGTCATTGCTTCGTCGCCCTGCGTCGAGCTGGGCTCTTCGTAATAACTTTAGATTTATTTTTGAACTGGCTGTTCGTCATCATTCCGTAATCGCACAATAACATTCTCTTCATCCTGCTTCGCTTTGAAGACCTGCCACAAATCTGCACTAAGCCACATCAATCTGATTTTCCTCCAAACGATTATATTTCAGTAAGATATCGGCAACCAGCCACGTCGCGGTGCGCTTGTGTGGCACTCCTCCGTACGCCGCGGTATGGTGAATCGGCCAAAAACATTCGGAACAGCATCTTACTTTGGCACTGGGTTTGTTTAACTAAGGGATGTAGCCAACAATCAATAAACTTTAAGGAGGAAATATTTATGGGAAGTACAACGAAACGAATAGCAGCAACAGCCGTCCTGGCCCTGATCATCGCAACGGGAATCATGGCTCAGCCGGACAAAGCTGGAAGGAACGGGATGAATCAAGCGCTCGTTCTAAAGAACTTCGAATGCTCCTTGCAGATGGAGGAATATCCGGGCATCGTGGAATCGACAATCTACAATGTCGTACTCTTCAAGAACCGGTTTCCGCAGCTGGATTACACCCAACTCGCGTCATCGCTGCAACGAGTAGCCGAGGAGAATCAAGATGCTTCTATCAGTTATAAGGCTCAGCTTGCGTGTATGTATTTGAGTAATAGCTCAACGATCGATTTAACTCCGGAGGGCGCATCCAGCAACCATGGATACATTTTCAAGCAGATCTCGGAGCAGTTAGAGCAGAAGTTCCTCGCAGCTCATGAATAATCCAGCGCAATCCGAGAGGTGTGAATTCTCGCGCATCAGACGCGAAGCCCGGCCGAGAAGGGCTTCGCGTCAGCGAGGAACTTGACCGCCTGAGAGATCGACAAACATTCGTCAATACACCACCATCGTACAGCGTCCCTTTCTTCTTTCCACGCCCATCTATTCTGCCAGCAACATTTTCTTTCACAATTGTTTCCCGACGAATTCGACCCTTAAAAAGTGAACATCGGACGAGAGTCGTCGTGGATCGAACGTATCGTCGTTTAACTTCTCCGCTTGTGCCGGTCCACTAAATAAGGTAGTTACTTCCCGTCCTATCGAATTGTCGATGTTCAGCGGCACGTTGCTGTCATTGGGAACAGAAAACTCCACTGTGGCAGTCGGATTGAACGGGTCCTGGTAATTCTGGTGTCTTCGAAGACCCTGCACCTTGTACAGTTCCTCTGTCCCAATCTGCTTTTGATAACTCATCACCGATTACT
>CAYYHS010000137.1:0-6743 GCA_964471785.1 uncultured Chitinophagaceae bacterium | reverse complement strand
TCGAGAAAGTAAGGAGCCAAATGCTCCCTTTGTCTCCGGATTGAGTGACTTTGCCCCTTCGTCTCTGCCGCAAACCAATGTAGAATTCGAAAAATCCGTAGGCGTACGAAATCACGATGATCGCTATTATTTTCCAATTCATAATTGGCACGTGCGCATTATTGAGAGAGAACTACTTCCCGATGACCGGGGTCTGTGACTCTTCGCGCACTAGGCGAAGCCCCCAATCGGCATCAGTCGGAAAATCGGGCAAAGCGATAATGCCGATTTTGTTTGAGGAGAGGCGGCCATTGCCGACGTCCGCCCAGGTACCATTGCTAGGGTTGAACCATTGGGCAAGGTATTGGCTATTGAGCTTTGCTCCGCGGATTTGGGATCGAGGACATCCCTTTTCGAAATAGGCCAGAAATATTTCCTTGTCTTCAGTACGAGCACAATAGGCCCATCCTTCGTAGCCAAGTGTAACACTGGTTTTATTCGGAGAGACCAAATCGGCGAGTGGAACCAGGTCTTGATAGCGCCGACCGATCGAAAATGCAAACGTTTTCAGAAACTGCATTTGCGCTCCGGATGACCATCGGAATGCATCCCACATGTGAACGGGTGCGCTTGGTTCGATATCGGCGCCCCAGATACCTTCTGCGCCGTAGACATGTCCGGCAAGCCCGCCGGAAAGAAAGCTGCCGTAAATACCCGATCGCACGAATGCGTCGTCAAGTTCCGTTCCACCGGCGGCGCCCCGGGTATAGTTTGCAGCCCCAGGCCCGCGAGCGTCCCGGTAACCGGAATAGTACGGTTCACCGTTCAATGCCGGGAGGGGCTTCTTGAGATTGAAAATCTCGGTGAGATACCAGTAGTTGTCGTGTTCGCGCATGTTGCCAATCTGATGCAGAGTGACCCACGAATTCTCGCCCCAGTTCTCTAACGTTGAGGGGTTCGCGTTTGCAGATAGCAATGTGCCGAACGGCGGGGGACCGAACTTCTTTTCCACTGATTGAATCGCCGCCGTGTAGTCGCTTGGGCTTACCGTCTCATCGATAATATCGAGATGAATCGGACTGAGGACGGTGTTATTTGCCTGGTAGCGGCAAAAGATATACTGGATGAAGCGGACGTAGGAATCGGGCCATCGATAGTATTTGTGCCAGCAAAGACCTGCATCGCGCCTCGATACTTCGACAAACGGGATGAACCCGTTTGCGTTTAGATAATCGATCTTTCTGTCGACGTACTTAAAATACTCAGGGTTAATTCGGTCGACGTCCGGAAATTGTTCCTCGTAACCCGGAACCTTACCCGGGAAGAAAAATGGCCGGCCTCCTTCGTTGTCCATGTTCTTGGCGCTGCCGGTTCCAAATTCAAGCCACGCCGAACGGACGGTTGTCCTGGCTGAATCATTCATAACGATGTGCCACGGTTTTCCGTCGGTCATCCAGTTAGGGAACGCTGCAATCACGTTTACCCAATTGTAGCCTTGCGCCTTGCGAAATCGTACGTAATCTTTAAACCCTGCGGTCGAATCAATCGGACGTTTCTTGTCCTCGTCATACCAGCGAAAACGGTTGGTTCCTACAGAATACCACGTGTCTCCGATCGCAAGGAACGGTGTGCTGTCGGCGTACTGCAATGCATGCATATTCGGTGTCGGGCGGAGGAAGCCGCGGCGAAGAGGATTGCTGTTCTTCTCGGCTTCACTCCAAGTCGCCGCTTCGAATGTACCGGCTTTGCCCTCAAGGCCAGGATCTCCCGGATCTGATCCGCTTCTCCAAGTCCATGTACCGGGCTCAGTTGCAACCAGGCGAATCCGGAAAGTCTGTTCGCCATCCCAGAATCCGTACACCCGTTTGTTGAAGCCGGGGCCTGCAAGATCCACCCAAACAACTACATCCTTGTAAGCGTTCTCATACGTATTCTCGGCGATGAGTGCGATCTCCTGTTTTTCCCAGACATGGATGTGTTTTGTTTCCGCAATCGCGAGAGAAACAGTGCATAGAAAGAGAATGAGGGACCGCATGAAGGAAGCCATATTCGCCTTTCCTTTTTTGAATGTGCCAAGCAAAACGAGTCAAAGGTCCGTCTGATGAAGCGTCGGGTTCAACTCCAATCGAATATCTCAACCTCTCCGTTCAATTTCCATTTCTTCGGGAACGGTGTCTCCATCCAGTCTAACGGTTCCCCGAGGGGCAAGTTGCGTGAAGCAAGATCGAACGCCTCTTTGATTTCTTTCTTTTGGATCGGCCCGGTCGCTTCAGGTTGGGCTGAGATAAATAAGGGTACGCCGCTTTTCGCGACAAGCCTCATCCATTGACTGTTCTTCACCCATGGAACCTTAGGAGTTATTCCAACACAATCAGGGTCGGCGGCATAAAAAATATTATGTTGGATGCCTCTGAAGGCGAGAGTATTGACGCCCATGGTGCGAGTTCTCGCCCATTCGTTCCCTGAAGTATCATCACCTATTCTATTCAACTCAAAGATGCCCGCAGACAAATGACCGAACGTGTTGCATCCGATAATGTATGTTGCGCCCGCCGCTTCACGAATTGCACGGTAAAGATTAAGGACAATTTCCGCATTGGTTTTGCCGGAGTTGTTCATGCTCCAATCTGCGGCCGTTATGGACTTCTCCTTCAACATTTCAAACCCCCATTTCCCAAAAATGTCAAAAGAGGTAAAATCGAATTTGATGAGTTCATAACCCCATTGGTTATAGAGTCTGAAATAACTCTGCACTCTCTCCAGGTTTTCTGGAATTGTCGGATCAAGAACCGGCTTATTTGCTTCTCTCCCCTTAATGACGGGAATGAGAAGGGAAGCCGGATCCTTGTAACTTGCACAAAGAGGGCGGGTCCAGAGGCCCGGCCGCATGCCCGTGTTTTTTATTCGTTCTGCCAGCAACCCCATATCCCCAAATTTGTGGTTTGCCATCCCCATGGTATCTCCCCAGCAGCAATCGTCCGGCATCGAAGGGGGATTCAGAAACCATCCTGCATCGATCACCGAAAATGGCCGATTGGCTAACCCATCGGCCAGTGGAGCCATCATCTTGGTGTGCTCCATGATCAACTGTTCGGAGTTGTTGCCATAACTGAAATACCAATCGTTGATCCCATAGAGGGGCTCTTTCGGCAGCCGTGGTCCGCCGCACATTCTTTTAGCGAATCGTCGAACTGTTTGAAAAGGCGACTCGTCGGAATCGCTGGTGACCGTCACTATCTCAGCAGCTCTTAGTTGTCTGTCTGACAGCAACACACCATTCCCACCAGATCGGGTGTCAAGTGTCAATTCTAATTTCCCCTTGCCGAGCTGCCAGGAGCAGAATGCGCTCGCACCCGTTCTTACACCAAAGCCATTGGTACTATGGCCGTTGAATTCCAGAAAATACCAAGGTAAGATTTCCACGTTTGTGGGTTCATGCCATGAAACGTCTCCGTATGTCCGCTCCCAATGGTCGTTCAATACCTGGGAGGAGCTTTCGTTTGGAAGTTTCCATCCGAGAGTGATAGAAGAGAGTCTCACGCTCGGTGCGTAAATGAGTACCGCGATTTCCGTCCCGGTGTTTTCCAACCTTACACTCACATTGTTGTACGTCCACAGATCATATCCGTTGCCGGCAAGTCTTACAAGATGACCGTCGATGATTCCGGATACCTCATCCGGCAGATTGATCAATTGTCCCGGCGGCTGATTGATCGAGGAGAAAATGGAATCGCTGATCAATGTCGCTGCGAGAGAGAGGCCAGTGGTCTTTATGAATGTTCGGCGGTTCATCGTGGGAAATTCCTTGGAGAATGCATCTTTGTTCATTCCCTTTCACTTAAACCTCGGATATCGTGCTCATCTCCGTTCGATTGGCGCTCCCTCGGTTGCGGCAATTATGTTTCCATTCAACCGACTGAAGAGGACGAGTCTCGCGCGGCCGGCCTCAACAGGAATATCGTAATTGTGCCCGTGGAAGGAGACCTGTCTTGTTACGGCGATTGAGGATTCGTTGACACAAACGGCAAGCGCCGATTTCTCTGTTTCCAATATTCTGGACGCTGCATGGGTATCCGCAATATCTGACTGGATGCCGGAATATTTGAGGACAGCATGGAGCATCGCGGTCAATGGCTCCTTCTCCGCAGCCATTTCAATCGGGAGAGGCTCGTTAAGGATGTTTCCTCTCAGAGTATCAAGTTGGTGTGAGTCGCTTTTGCGCAGGTATTCGCTTTTGCCTGAACCAAAAGTAGTGAGGTTGTTTTGATTTTCGAGGCCGAAACTCCAGTGTGTTGATTCATAATGACTTACCGGCTGGCTTCCAGAGGAGAGTCCGAGTGATCGGAATGGATCAGATTGTTTCCCGTACTCGTTTCCTTCGATTGCTCCGGTGAAAAGGACTTTCGTTCCCTTTTGCGAAGCACTGAAGAGTTGCGCTGCCGCGGTGTCAGAAATTATTCGGGCATCCGGAACGATCACCAGTTTAACTCCTCTCAATCTTTCTTCCGATAGCTTGAAATCCGACAGCAATGTTGGAACTATCCCGAAATCCTCTGCCAGCGATCTGACTACCGTCTGTACTCCCGTCATAGCGTCCAACATTCCCGAGAAAAGTTTGGCATCCGGGATGACGATCACCACCGGGTCTTGCGTGTAATCGCCGAGGAAGGGGGCAGCCTTGCTGAAAAAATCCGAGTATGCCTTGATCACTTCCGTCTCAATCTTCATTGTTCCGTCCGCGCGCGTCAGGCCGATGCCCACCTCGTTTTCAGAGGTCATGAATTCGTTGATGTTCCAACACCACTCTACCACGCCGGCACTTCTTCCCTGGAATGCATAGGCAAATTTTCTCTCGAG
This sequence comes from uncultured Chitinophagaceae bacterium, assembly GCA_964471785.1. Taxonomy (GTDB): domain Bacteria; phylum Bacteroidota; class Ignavibacteria; order UBA10030; family UBA8401; genus JAGVPT01. The sequence continues at coordinate 1,907 of CAYYHS010000137.1, read as the reverse complement.
GAGTTCTTCCGCCGCAACAGGGGATCGCCAGGGCTCGCCGTCGATGGTCTCCAGGCGCATCAATCCGGTTTCGGTAATGAGATTTGGCTTCTCCGGCACCTTCGACGACACGGCGTCCCACAGGAGGTTGTCATTAAGCCACCAGGTATGCATGGAAGTGTAATCCACGGAAGGAGAGTGGAATTGTTGCGACGATCGGAGAGACATTCCCCCCTCATCCTGCCCCAGGGTGACCAAATGATCGCCGCCTGCCGAACGGATGAGGTCGCGAAGATCTCCGGCCCATTTCGTCAATACATCTTGTGAGAACAACTCGAAGTCGAGCCCTTTTCTTGGCCGCCGGGCCTCTCTGATTTGCTGGTAGGTTAATTCTTCCGCTCTTGGCATCGAAAAGAAATCACCGCTCGCGTCGCGCCAGTCGTCGAGTGTTTCGGCCGGATCGCCCCGATGATGTTGAGTTAACCATTCCTTCCAGGCTGCATGTTCATACTCGTCCCCTATCGGAAGTTCCTTCCAGATCTTGTCGGGGGGCGAATACGACGGCTCGTTGATAAGATCATAGTTAATCCACCCTACATCTTTGTACCGCGATGCGATCAAAGCAACGAAAGAATGTTGCCACTCGATTGCACGCGGGTCGAGGTACGGATTCGCGCCTCCGTTCGCTGGAGGGAGAAATGCAAAGAGGTTAAAACAGATGACGATCTTGTGCTTCGCAGCAGTAAGAAGGAGGGCATCCAACGATCTCAAAAATCCTTCGTCCATAGCGCCAGGGTCGAGCATTACTTTTTGCCAACCAGTCCAGAGGCCAACACGGACAAAGTTAATTCCAAGTCTTTCCATGCGGGCAAAATCCTTTTCCCATAATAAGGGATTCGGTTCCAGCAAGAATTTCCTTCCGGCATCGGCTGCCATATAGCTCGTGCCGATGATCGGAAATACTTTTCCATCCTTGAGAAGCCAATCCCGTGAAACGGAAAGGTGCGGACCCGAAGACATGAGCTTCTTGTCCCTTACCCAGAAGCCTGTGAATGCCGTATTGGGTTTCCAGGACACATCCCCATTCCTGACCTCCACTCGGTAGAAGCCCGGCGGGAGCGGTTTGTCCGTCTCGATTTGGATTTCTCCGGTTTGGAATTCGGCCGTACCGCGGAGATCCAACGTTGATTCGAAAACTCGCGTGCCCTGAGAATTTGAAACGACAATGTTCGTCCGCGAAGAGTTGTGCTCTTTCTTATCCGGCAGAGGACGGAATTGATTAACCATTACAGCGGGAATTCCATTTTCGTCGATGCACGCATGAACGGGATTGCACTCGATCCTTGCTGCCCCATCCAGCGCCCTGCTGACACAATACTTAATTGCTGATGAGGTAAGGTTAGCGTCCGAGGGTTCGAGAATCCATCGGCCCCCCGCTTCGCCACCATGAAGCCGGTCGATCTCAAGAAGGGGAGCGGCGACCGGCAAGCCATCGCCGTTGACGATATGAACCAGCGGAACCATGACGGCATCGCGAGGGCCGGCGGTTCCGATTTCGTTCACGTAGTCATTCTGTGTCGTGAACCTGACTGTCAGCGCATAGACTTTTGTGGGAAGAGACAACAAGCTTGCGTCAAAGTCTGAACCCTCCGGAGCGAGCATACGGGAATTATTTTTATAGAACGGCGAGGAGTTCAGGAGGATCATATCTGCCGGTCCGATCAATAACTTGTGGGCGTATGTGGGCTGAGGAGTTCCTAAGGCCCATTTCCCATTCTCCTTGAGGACGGGCTGGTGAAATGGTGAACCCCCGAGCACGACAAGACTGCCGCCGTGCTCGAGGAAATCGTATATCGCCGGCCAGGCCTGAACCGGAAATGCGCTGCCATAGGCAAGAAGCAACTCTTCAAATCTGCCGGTTGACAGGC
>CAYYHS010000136.1:0-6756 GCA_964471785.1 uncultured Chitinophagaceae bacterium | reverse complement strand
CCGAAGACACCCTCACGATCACCAAAATGGAATCGGGCCAGCTCAGTTACTATTTTAAACTGGTAAATATTGAGTCGCTCGTGAAGGAAGCGGTGTCGATGGTGAAGTTTTCAAACAGACATCAACTCCAGTACAATATCGAGCTCGATGCTTCGTTCGTCAAGGGAGACCAGAGCAAGCTGCGGCAGGTGCTGCTGAACCTGGTGTCAAACGCGGTAAAGTATTCGCCAAAAGGGGGCAAGATCGAAATTTCGGTCGTCAGTCACGGGTATGACGAGATTCTCCTGACGGTGAAAGACGCCGGCATCGGCATTCCGGAGAATCAACTCGAGAAACTTTTTCAGAAATTCTCGCGAGTGGAATCTGCCGAAGTGAGCAATATCAAAGGCTCGGGGTTGGGGCTCTGGATCAGCCGTGAAATTATCAGGGCGCATGGGGGAAAGATCTGGGTAGAGAGTGAAGTCGGCGCCGGAAGCCGCTTCATGTTCACACTGAAAAAAGGGAATTGACGGTTTCCTCCGCGGTCAGCGGGGCAACCGAAGATCTTAGGAAGGTTTCACAGATTTAATGCTGTCGACTGCTGCTGTAGCCTCATTCAGGAAAGCCCGCCACGCCGCGCCGTCCCGTGAGATCTGCGTGATCTGATTTTTGAATTCTCCCTCGTCTATTCTTCTCTCCGCAAAAAAATCCTTCAGGCGTTTCTGATAGAGTGAATCGGGTATCATGCCGAGCATTTTTTCTTTTTCATGGAAGACGAGGAGCTCGGCGTAGGTGCGAACGACGACGTGAGAGTACTGGGGCGGCGTTTCAGCCGTGCAGCCGTGGGTTAATGCCGCCGCGGCGAAGAGACCAAGCAACGAGAGCAATGTGTGTCGGTGGAACATGAGAGGTGAGTAGCTATGTGTTTCGGGATTATGGAACGGATGGAATTCCGTCCCACGATTCTTTATCTCGCTCCCAATCTCTGATTGGGAACGGTTTGTGGAGAAAAGCCTGCCACTTTCGGAAAGGCTCCTCCTTGACTTTCGAGGCCAATCTGACTATATTTTTGCCGCTAAAATACACAATCTCCGCTTCTAATACAATTTTTTTGAGCTTTTTCAGTAGGATGAAGAGTCAGGATTACTATGGCGACAACGTCAGATTTGAAAGTGGGAACATTCCTTCGGTTTAACGGTGAGCTTCACCTCCTTGAAGAATACCAGCATCGAACCCCAGGCAACTTGCGCGCGTTTTATCAGGCCAAGATGCGCAACGTGCGCAACGGAAGAGTAGTGGAGAACAGGTTCCGCTCCGGCGAAGAAGTTGAGATCGTGAGGGTGGAACATAAACACTATCAGTATATCTTCAACGATGGTCAGAGTTATCACTTCATGGACCAGGAATCGTACGAACAAATTCCCATCGACGAAAAAGTGCTGGGACCTGGTGCGCGGTTCTTGAAAGAGGGCGTTGCGGTCGAAGTCATGTTCGACGGACCTGATCCGGTCGGAGCCGAACTTCCGTACAATGTCGAACTTCAAGTTGTCGAAACAGTCCCCGGAGTCCGGGGAGATACTGCAAACCCGGGAACAAAACCTGCAAAAGTCGAAACGGGCGCGATGGTCAACGTGCCTCTCTTCATCAGCGAGGGCGAAGTGATCCGTGTGGACACTCGCACGGGCCAATATCTCGAGCGCGTAAAGCAATAATCCTGCTATCCACCAATTCATCATCATCCCGATGGAGTGACAATGGATCTAGCATACGTTAAGAAAATATTGAAGCTAGTCGAGGAGAGCAGTGTGAACGAAATCGAGCTGGAGGAGAAGGGCGTGCGGATACGGATCAGCAAAGGCTCGAACAACGTCGGCTTCTTTCATCAAATGGCTCCATCGATGATTGCTCCGCAGTCGTTTCAGGTCGCAGCACCCGTGACGGCCGCCCAGCCCGCCTCTGAAGCCCCGCCGGCACCGGTTGTCGAGAAGAAATATCATGAAGTGAAGTCGCCGATCGTAGGAACGTTTTATCGCGCCCCAGCGCCCGACGCGTCTAACTATGTCGAAGTTGGTCAGGATGTCGAGCAGGGAACCGTGCTATGCATTGTCGAGGCGATGAAGTTGATGAATGAAATTGAATCCGATGCATCGGGCAAGATTGTCAAGGTATGCGTCGAGAACGGAAAACCTGTGGAATACAACCAGGTGCTCTTTCTGGTTGAAGCGGCCTGAGGGAGGGCCGGCGGGGGCTCGTTTCATCGCTCAACACTTTCTCGAATGCTAATCCCGACGGAATCCGGAGATGCGGTTGTTTAACAAAATCCTTATTGCAAACAGAGGCGAAATTGCCCTCCGCATTATTCGGGCATGCCGCGAGCTTGGCGTCTCGACGGTAGCCGTGTTTTCCGAAGCCGACCGCTATGCTCTTCACGTCCGGTTTGCCGACGAAGCAATTTGCATTGGTCCTCCCCCCAGCAAAGAAAGTTACCTTAACATCCCGCGCATTCTAGCCGCAGCCGAGATCACCAATGCCGATGCAATTCATCCTGGATACGGCTTCCTCTCGGAAAATGCCCAGTTCGCAGAAATATGCCTCACGTCCGGCCTCCAGTTCATCGGTCCAAAGCCTGAAATGATCACGGCCATGGGGGACAAGTCTCTCGCAAAGGATACGATGCGGAAGGCCGGCGTGCCGGTTGTGCCGGGAAGCGACGGAGTTGTGAAAGACGTTGCCGAAGCAAAGCGCATCGCGGGGGAGATCGGTCTTCCGGTGATTATCAAAGCATCGGCAGGAGGAGGCGGACGGGGAATGCGGATCGTACGTGCCGAGAGCGAGATCGAGACGTCGTTCCAGACGGCTCGCCATGAGGCCGAGGCTGCTTTTGGAAATCCCGACGTCTACATGGAAAAATATCTCGAAGAACCACGTCACGTCGAGATCCAGATTCTCGGGGACTCGTACGGAAATGTGATTCATCTTGGCGAAAGAGATTGTTCCGTTCAGCGGCGGCATCAAAAATTGATCGAGGAATCCCCCTCGCCGGCAGTGAACGCGGAATTGCGAGAAAAAATGGGAGCAGCGGCAGTGAAGGGGGCGAAGAGCGTGAAGTACCTCGGCGCAGGAACCATCGAGTTCCTTCTGGACAAAATGGGGAATTTCTATTTCATGGAGATGAACACGCGTATCCAGGTGGAGCACCCCGTCACCGAATTCGTCACCGGATACGATCTCGTGAAAGCGCAGATTGAAATTGCATCGGGCAAGAAGCTGAGTGCGAAAAAGGTGAAGTTTCAGGGGCATGCTATAGAATGCCGCATCAATGCCGAAGATCCCGAACACGATTTCCGTCCCTCGCCCGGCAAGATTACCAGCCTTCATTTCGGCGGAGGGCCCGGTATCCGAATTGACTCGCACATTTACGCCGGCTATCAAATTCCGCCGTACTATGATTCGCTCATCGCAAAACTTATCGTTCACGCCAACACCCGCGACGAGGCGATCGTGAGGATGGAAAACGCGCTCGAAGAGTGCATCATTGAAGGGATCCACACGACGATCCCTTTCCAACAAGCAGTCATGCGAAACGAGAAGTTCCGGAGCGGCATCTTCGATACAAAGTTCATCGACACATTCAAGATCGACGACTAAGACCTCGTCGGAAGGAACGATTGAAAGGCGACTATGAATTTCCCAGAAAAGCTGAAATACACAAAAGATCACGAGTGGATTCGAGTGGAAGGAGCTACTGGTTTCATCGGCATCACCGACTATGCGCAGGGGGAGCTGGGTGATATTGTTTTCGTTGAGCTGCCTTCGGCGGGCAAGAAGGTGGAATTTGCGCAGGTCTTCGGAACCGTGGAGGCTGTCAAGGCCGTGTCTGACCTTTATGCTCCTGTCAGCGGCGAAGTGCTCGAAGTAAACAAAAAGGTGCACGACTCCCCGGAATTGGTGAACAAGGATCCGTACGAACAGGGTTGGATGATCAAGGTGAAAATCGAAAAGCCGGCAGAACTTGACTCGCTGCTCGATGTTGAAGCGTACAAGAAATTGATTGCGAAGTAATCGCTCCTTTGTGGAAGAAGAAAAAGTTTTGTGCCTCGATGACTCTGAGAAGGCGAGAGTCATGGTGCGAAATTTCGCCGCACTTTCTTACTGACTTAGAATTCCAAAAGTCCGCTCCCCCCACGATAATCAAACAAGGCCCGCTTAGTGTCCCGGTTCTGCAAACTTGCTGATTGAATCCCAGACAACCTCACTGGCGATGACAATTCCCACCGCAGCTTTCCGCTCTCCCACCGTCCGCGGTATCTCTTCAGAACCCAGCGGGGAGAATCCAAAGACCGATTCCACAGAGGACGAACGGTGACAATCTGAACTCATGAGCGGACTGGGTCTCAACATCGCCCTTGTATTGAAGAGCTCAGCTCACGAGCTCGCCTTGTGCCTGCTTGACGGTTGGGTAGAAGTAGACCGCGTTTCGCCCGGCGCGCTGCGCTTCGAATAACGCCTCTTTGAGCATCAGAAGGAGATTTTAGCTGCTCCCGCCGATCACCGGGTACGCAGAAACTCCTATGCTGACTGCCGAAGAGATTTGCCGATCTGTAAATGGAGTTTCCGCAATTGTTCTTGCGAAATCCTTGGCACGATGCACTGCCTCGACAAGGCTCGTATTCGCAAGGAGGACGATGAACTCATCGAAACCATAGCGCCCGCATGCGTCAATCGGGCGAATCTTCGATTTGACAATTGATCCCATTTGTCTAAGCAGGCGTTTGGATGCATCGTAACCGTGCGTGTGAACGACATCCTTGAAGTTGTCGATGTCGAGAAGCAGGAGTGAAAAACTCTCGTTGAACTCTTTCCCCCGTTCCATCGCCGCCGAGAGTTTCTCTATGAAAGAGATGTACTTATCCAGCCCCGTCTCCCGGTCCGTAACCTCCAGCTGCAAGTTCTCTTCGTAGAGTTGCGCTTTTACCAATGCAAGGCCGGCAATGTCTGCGAATCCTTGGAGGATGTTCAGATCATCTTTAGTAAATGTTCCCTTCTCCTTGCTGTCCGCGTGAAGGTACCCCAGCGTACGATGATCGACCGCGATTTGAACACAAGCGGCTGAGGCGAATGGGTACTCCAACGATATTTCGGATGCGGCAACCGGATCAAGGGCGCTGTCGGCAACGAGAATTGGTTTTCCCGTCCATAGCAGCCTCCCGATGGCGCCGGTCGCGAGGCGTGTTCTGAACGACTTGCAGAAGGTTAGCGAGAGCCCGTAATTGTTCTCAATGCGCAAATATTCTGTTTTTGGGTCGATAATGATAACCGCGCTTGTCTGATATCGATAGATCCTGTTCACCTGGTCGACGATCAGATGAAGCGTTTTCTGGTGCTGGTTTGAAGTCTTCAGGACGCTGAGTGCATCAAACATGCTCTGAAGGCATTCGTTCGTGTTAGTAGTTGCCATAACGAACAACCTCCTCTCTTCGAAACCGCAATTGTCCTGTCCATAAAACAAAAAACCTCTGATCTCCCCGCTAGGGGAGTTCAGAGGATTTTGAGTGTGCGATGCTGATCGACATGTATCCTCCATCGGGGAGGTAACGAGAGTCTTTGATCAGCGGATCGGAAACGGTTCCCAATGTGCTGGTACGATGGCAGCGAGAATGCCTTCAAAAGTCAAGCGTCCCGGTGCTATCAACCGGGATTCATTGAAACTCTTAGGTCGATTGAGTACATTAACTGAAGAAATGGAAACCTTACCCCACAAAGCAGGTTACGTTGCGCTGGTCGGAGAGCCGAATGTCGGCAAATCGACCTTGTTGAATACCCTCCTGAAGCAAAAGATCTCTATCGTTACGAGGAAACCCCAAACGACAAGGCACAAAATCCTTGGCATCCTTAGCGGCAACGGGTATCAAATCGTCTTTCTCGACACGCCGGGCATCATCAAACCTCAGTATCTTCTGCAGGAAGTCATGATGAAGTACGCGTCGTCGGCTCTCAGCGATGCGGATATCGTCCTCCTCCTCGTCGATGCCGAGAAGGTGAAGGGCGGGGCGCACGATAGTAATGCATCTGCTCTTGAAACAATTCGCGAGGCAAAGAAGAAATCGTTTTTGGCAATCAACAAGATTGATACCGTCCAAAGGGGCGACCTTCTTCCGATGATCGACACCTACAGCAAGGCGTTTGTCTTCGATGAGATTTTTCCGATATCGGCTCTCAAGGGGGAGGGAATTGAGGAATTGGTAGCCACGATCGTACGCCATCTTCCCGAACATCCCCCTTTTTACCCCGGCGATATTGTCAGCGAGGCTCCTGAGAAATTCTTCGTCGGCGAAATCATTCGCGAGAAAATCTTCGAGCAGTACTCCCAGGAGATTCCTTACTCCACCACGGTCGACGTTGTCGCATTTAATGAACGGTCAAAAAAGAAGCACTTTATCAGCGCAGAGATTTTTGTCGAGCGCCAGTCACAAAAGGGGATCTTGATCGGCAAGGAAGGATCGGCGCTGAAATCGCTCGGCGAAAAAGCCCGCAAAGGAATCGAAGAGTTCTTGGGACATCCGGTCTTCCTGGAACTTCACGTGAAAGTAAGGGAAAACTGGAGGGGAGAAGAGACGTGGCTGAAGAGGCTGGGGTACGGCAGTGAACAGTGAACAGTCAACAGTGAACAGTCAACATTTAGAGAAGAATTAACAACTAAAGACTCAAGACTCAGAACTCAAGACTCAGAACTCAAGACTCAGAACTCAAGACTCAGAACCCAGGACTCAGAACTCA
>CAYYHS010000135.1:0-6773 GCA_964471785.1 uncultured Chitinophagaceae bacterium | reverse complement strand
TGCAATTCGCGCACTTCTCCCTTCCACTGATAGTGCATCAGAACATTCATCGCCTGGTTTGTGACCCCTCTGATGCTCTTCCCCATCTGATTACGGTAAACGTTGACGAAATGATTCACGAGAAGGGGAATGTCGTCCACCCGTTCGGTGAGGGACGGCATATGGATTTCCACGACGTTCAACCTATAGAAAAGATCCTCTCGGAATTTGCCGTTCGCCACTTCCTCCCGTAGATTTCGGTTCGTGGAGGCGATGAGGCGAACATTGTATTTGAAGGCATCATTGGAGCCGACCGGGAATATTTCCCTCTGCTCGATAGCCCGCAGAAGTTTAACCTGAAGATGGAGCGGCATCTCGCTGATTTCATCGAGAAGAAGGGTCCCGCCGTCAGCGACTTTGAAGACGCCGTCCTTGTCAGCCACGGCTCCTGTAAAGGAGCCTTTCTTGTGCCCGAAGAGCTCGCTTTCAACGAGCGTCTCGACGATGGCCCCGCAGTTAATGGCCGCAAAGCGTTTCCCCGCCCTCTTGCTGTTAAAGTGGATGGCCCGCGCAACGAGCTCCTTCCCCGTTCCGCTTTTGCCCGTAATGAGCACGGTTCCTTCGCTGGCCGCAACTTTCTCAATGGTCTGGAAGACTTTTTTCATCGCGGAACTTGTGCCGATGATATGATGAAAATCGTATTGCCGGTTCAGCTCTTTGCGGAGCAGCGTATTCTCCAGCGAGAGGCTTCTGTGTTCCAGCAGTTTTCGAACACGGAGAATCAAGTCGTCGAACTCGATCGGCTTCAAGACATAATCGTATGCACCTTTACGGAGGGCTTCGATTGCAGTCTCGATCGAACCGTATGCGGTGATAATGATAACGAACGTCTGCGGTGAACGAAGAGAAATCTTGTCCAACAATTCCGTGCCGCGCATCTCCGGCATTTCAATGTCTGTGATGACGATATCGTACGGCGAGCTCATCACCTTCTCGAGCGCGATGGCTCCGTTCTTCGCTTCATCGACTTCATATCCTTCTTTCCGCAGGATAAACGTTAGGGAATCTCGGATAATTTCTTCATCGTCGACAATGAGTATTCGTTCAGACATTAGAAGTTCCTTTCAAAGGCAATGTAACGGTAAAGACGCTTCCTTTTCCCTCTTTGCTTTCAACGCGAATGTCGCCGCCGAAATTCTTCACGATCCCGTAGCTGACCCACAACCCAAGCCCGGTTCCCTTTCCCACTTCTTTTGTCGTATAGAACGGGTCGAAAATTTTCCCGAAATCTGCCTCGGGAATTCCCTTTCCCGTGTCCTCAATAATAACCTCTATGCTCTCCGGCGCCGCAAGGCTCGTGATTCGAATGGTCCCCGGCTTTCCCTCACAGGCGTCGACGGCGTTCATAGCGATGTTGAGAAAAACTTGGACAAGCTGATCATGGACGACGGACACCTGGGGTAAGTTCTCATCCAGCTCGATGACAAACGTAATGTCATGCACTTTTTTCCCGTACTGAACGATGTTGACGGCATCACGGACAATAGTGTTAACATCCGCTTCCTTCACCTCGTACGCCGATGGCCGGGAGAAATCAACGAGCTCGCGAATGATTTTTGCGATGCGGTTGACTTGATTCTTAACGAGTTCAAGCTTCTCCTGGGCGAAGTGATCTTTCGTGGTGCGCTGAATCACCTGGACGATCGAAGAGATTGACGTTAACGGGTTTCCGACTTCATGGGCAATTCCGGCAGCGAGCGTCCCGAACGTTTCCATCTTTTGAGAGCGAACAAGCTGCTGTTCAAGAAGCTTTTGTTCCGTGATGTCTCTGTGCGAACCCAGGAACCCGACGACTGAACCTCGTGAATCGACAATCGGCGAGATAACGAGTTCCGTGTAAAACAACTCTCCGCTCTTTCTCCGATTCTGGATTTGCCCGACCCACTCCTTTCCGCCGAGGATGCTCGCCCACGCATGCTTCCAATAATGCGTGCTCTGTTTGCCGCTGTTGAGGATGCTCGGGTTCTTCCCGATCAGTTCTTCCTTTGAGTAACCGCTGACTCTCTCGAATGCCGGATTCACAAAAATGATCCTCCCCTGCGCATCGGTGATCTGGATCGGACTGAGAGTATGCTGCATGACCTCGGAGAATCTCAAAAGATCCAGCTCCATCTTTTCCTGTTCGGAGATGTCTTTTCCGACCAGAACAGTAACATCGGTGGAGGTTGTGTCGAACGACTTGAGGGTCAGCTCGACGTCGATGATTTTTCCGTTGGGAGGAATGAACTGGGAACGAAAGACCACATCCGTTCTAAGGTATTTCAGGACTTCATTGAATTTTTCTCTGTGGACTCCCCTGAAAAGATCGAAGATGGATTTGGGTACATTGCCGTTCGTCCCGTCGAAGAGCTGTTTCGCGACGTTTACGTTGTAATCGAGAATGGTGCCTTTCCTGTCGAGAATGATGATCAATTCAGGAACCAGGTCGAAGACTCGGTCGTATTTATTTTGCAGCATTTCCATTCGGTTGGGGCGGCACCTTCATCAATTCAATGGCGTGCACCTTCGGATCGGGGACTCCGGTGCAGTGACACCATATCCTTATAGTAACACTTTTTCCGTCAAGAAAAAACTGGAAAGCGGCTCGCTCCGGCACAGCGATGGTGCCGGGTAGTCCGGGATTTGGAGGTCTGAATAGGAAGACAGGGTGGGAATAATACTCGCAGGCTGTTGAAAGAGAAATCCGCTAAGATGCGAACGACGCTACGTTGAAGGCAGGTATTCTATTTCTCTCCTACTTCAACATTTGTTCTTTGCGTTCTTGGCGATTCATCGTGTATTCAATGAGGGTTTTTCATCACCCTGATTGAGTTACCATGAAGTTGGCAAGTCCTTATTTTTCCACCCCAAAGGAGTCACGGAGCCAGCCCATGATTCCCCCCTCTAGCTCTACGACCTTGAATCCATCCTTCGCAAGGATTGCGCCGGCGCGTTTGCTCCTATGCCCCGACCGGCAATATACAAGAATAGTTTTGTCTTTCACGCTCTGCAGCTCATCGATGCGGGATGCGAGTTCCTGAACAGGAATGAGCATGGCGTTCGGAAGATGACCCGTCGGACTGTTGAACTCTTCATCTGTGCGCACGTCCAGAACAGCAATGGCCGGATCGGCATGCAACAAGGTTGAAGCCTCCGTAGGAGTAATGGAGCGAAATTGTTTCGATTGAGAACGTCTGCGAAAAAACATAATGTCCTATAAATAAAGCCTGGGTTCAGGAAAATTGTCAACCGTATCAAACCGCGTCGGTAATCCACGCTACCGGCTTCAAGATCCAGCAAACAACCCAGACTCAGCAGCATGGAAAAAAAGTTCCCTGCGAAGAATTCTCCAAACAGATCTCAGCCTTTGACAAACTCGAAATTGAATATGATGTTCACCGTAGCTCCTGCAATGAGTCCGCCGGTCTCGATTGTCTGGTTCCACTTCAGGCCGTAATCGAATCGGTTGATTGAGAGCGTTCCCTTCCATCCGGCCCGTTCGCCTTTGCTCGACGAGAGGATACCGTTGAGAACGGCGTCGATCGTTACTTCTTTCGTCGTGTCACGGATGGTCAACAAGCCCTTTATTGCGTAGTGGTTCTCTCCGATTTTTTCGAACGAGGTGCTCTTAAATTTTATCGTAGGAAACTTTTCAGCATTAAAGAAATCGTCGGTTCTCAGATGAGCATCACGCCTGTCATTCTCTGTATTGATGCTGTTCACGTTGACGGTTGCATCGATGTTCGCGTCGGTAAAATCTTCCTTCGCAGAATGAAGATTAACCGCGAAATCTTTGAAGCTTCCGGTTACCTCCGAAATCACCATATGGTGAATGCTGAAGGTGACATTTGAATGCGCCTGATCGAGAGTCCATGACGGAGCTGCAGCGATGGCACGCGAGAGCGCGATGAATGTGATCAATGCGCTAAATATAGATTTTTTCAAGATATTTCCTTTCGCTCAATGATAGGGTCGTTTGTGAATAATTCAACTGACAATCCATCGGGGCTTTGTACCCGAACTATCCTTTCGGCGATATGATCGTTTTGTTTCACCTCGAATTGTGTGTTATTCTCTGCAAATCGGCGTTCGAGAGCCGCCAGTGCTTTTGCAGTTGGAACATGAATCCCGGTTCGCAGCAATCCAGCCGCCTCTGCCGGAGGAGGAGGCGCACCGCGTCCGGCCCATACGTTGACTCCGATGTGATGGTGGTACCCTCCGGCCGACAAGAAGAGAGCCCCGGGATACGATCGTTGCGTGACGTCGAAGCCGAGCAGATTCGCATAGAAATCCTCAGAACTTTTCAGGTCCGAGACATGAAGATGGACATGCCCGATGTCTGTCCCCAGGCCAACAACGTTTGCACTCTTATCGTCTTCGGAAAGTTCGGCTACCAGCTTGTCGAGGTCGAGCGGTTCGGTGGCCATTTGAACCTGATTATCCTTCATTGCCCACTCCTTCCGCGGGCGATCCGAATACAGCTCGACGCCATTCTCATCCGGATCGGCAAGATAGATCGCCTCACTAACAAGATGGTCCGAGAAACCCTGGAACGCCACGTTATTTCTGTACAGCCGGAAGAATACCTTAGCAAGCTCCCTCCTGCTCGGAAACCTGATCGCCGTGTGATACAAACCTGTCGAACGGGCCGGCTTCGGCCGCGCGCCCGAGAACTCTGACAGGATAATGTGAATAGGGGGCTTTCCCGACGCCGAGAGATAAACGGTATTCCCATCCTGAAAGACTCGTTTCAAGCCGACAAGAGTCTCATAGAAACGGAGAGCGCGCTCAAGGTTCGAAACTTGCAGATGGACGTAACCGATCTGCGTTTCATCGGGGAGATGAAAGCCGTCCCCCCCATGGATTGTCTTGTTTTCTTGAAGCATTTGTGATGTCATGGTCCGTGCCATAAGATTCCTGTACTACCTACACCGCAGTCGGGTGAAAGTTCCGTTACGATGAGATTGTTCCGGCCGTCAGCCATCTTAATAAATCAAGCTGTCGATACTGTAGAGACCTCCTCCGAGGAGGACAAGAACTAGCGAGATGACTGCAAGGGTGAGCGAATACTCATATCCCTGACCTTTGCCATCACCTTTTCCGCTCAGGAAAAATCCTGACGAGAGATGAACTTTCAAAGTGGCGACCAGCATCATAACAAGAATGCCGAGTGCTGCGAACTTCGTAAATACACCGAGGGCAAGGGCAATTCCGCCGACGAATTCGACAAACGGTCCGAGGTATGCAAGCGGAGTCGGAACGTGAACGACGTTCTTAAAGTAACCGACAGTGCCGGTTAAACCGTATCCGCCGAACCATCCGAATACCTTCTGTGCGCCATGCGCAAAGAAAATAACGCCGAGAATAATCCTTAAAAGAAAGAGTGCTAACGACAGGTGATCAACTGAGGGGTTCATGATAAAGCTCCTTATGACTGATGTATTTTATTTTTGAATACAAATTATTCAAATTTGAAGTATATGATGAAAAAAAATCAAAACTTTTCCTGCAAGGACACCCCGAGCTTTTTCAAAAGGCCGGAGAGCTGTAACTGCTCCTCTTCGCTCAATACAGAGGCAATTTTCGTCACAAAGTGCGCGTGCTGGACAAAAATGTCTTTGAAGAGCTTTTCTCCCTTCGCCGTCAGCCGAATCAGGATTGCACGCCGATCTTCGTTGGAGGGGACGCGTTCCACAAGGTTTTCTTTTTCAAGGTTATCGATGACCACGGTGATATTCCCGCCGCTCGTCAGCAGTTTGGCGCAGAAGCCTCCCATCCTCATCGGACCAAGATGGCCAAGGGTTTCGATCACGGAGAATTGGGGCGGCGTCAGCCCATAACGAAGAATGTCCGCATTGGTCAACTTGCCGAACGTGGAACTCGCACGGGCCAGCTTCACCCACATTCCGAGGGCCAGGTCTGCCTTTTTGCCGTATTTCTTCGTCGTTTTCAAAGACTGAAAGACTGTTTGTTTAAATTTGAACTATTTAAATTTAGTATATTTTCGTCCGCTTGTCAAGTACTTTTTTTACAAATATTTCCGCCCGCCCCGTCACGCCACCAGGAGATCTTTTTCTAGCACGGTAACTGGGATTGAGGCGTCGAGCCCAGTCAGCGTGCTTTTGATTCTATCCACGTCGCCGTGAAATACCATCACCAGGCGATTAAGGTCAAACACTTCCCCGATAATCCTTCGGGCGGCTTCAGCCGTCACGCCGTCGATTCGCGCATTATACTCGTCTCGGCTCAGTATCGGGATCCCGTACCGGTCTTTGTGCACGCGGCTCCCGAGCCTGAATTTCAGGTCCAGCTGATAAGCATATCGGTTTTTGAACGCTTCATTTCTTTCCTTCAAGCGATTACGGAAACCCTCTTCGTCTGGGAATGACTCTAAGAGCTGAAGCATCGCGGGGATCAGGTCCTTCGACGACTCGGACGAAGGATCTGCATAGAACCCTATCCGGCCCGGCCGGTTAGTTGCGGGGGTAACAAATGCATACGCGCCATAACACCAGCCTTTCTTATTCCGCAGTTCGTCGAACAAGTAGCCCTCAAAACTGCCGAGCGCATCGATGATCAGGTTCAGGCCGAACCGCTTATCATCCGTCGCCGAAATCCCTTCCTGAGACCATATCAGTCGGTCGTTCTTCGCCTCTTTGGACTCGACGATGTAAGCCGCCCTTGCAGCGCTTTCTTTGAACGGCAATTCGCCCTTCAAAGAAAAACCCTCCGACAGCCTTCCTATCGTGAACCGC
>CAYYHS010000134.1:0-6778 GCA_964471785.1 uncultured Chitinophagaceae bacterium | reverse complement strand
CACGTCCGATATGTATTGGGCTCAGGCCAGACTCGGTCCGGCACGAATCCGCGGAGCCTATGCCTGGCGGTCTCTCTTAAAGGATGGAAATATTATTCCTGCAGGTTCGGACTTCCCGGTTGAGAGTCCGGATCCCCTGCCGGGATTCTACGCCGCCATAACTCGACAGGACAAAGACGGTATTCCACGAAACGCCGAAGATGTCGCACATTTGTTTCAACTTTCGGCGGACGGGATAAAGGACTCATCAGCGTTCAACAATGGATGGTACGGGGATCAGCGAATGACACGTGAAGAAGCTCTAAAGGCATTTACGATTTGGGGAGCGTATTCCGAGTTTGCAGAAAATGAAAAGGGGTCTATTGAAAAAGGAAAACTTGCCGATCTGGTGATCCTCTCCGACGATATCATGACGATCCCGCCGAAAGAAATTCTCGAAACACGGGTAGTTGCTACAATCGTTGGCGGCAAGGTTGAGTATTCGGCGAAATAGCGCTCGGCGGCATCGCTTTTTTAATTGAATGATGAAGTGACCGAACTCTTCGTGAGCTGGCAGCTCACTTTACATTATTCATATCATTTCGGCGAAAGTCCCAAGAGGATCCCCTTGGGACTGGATTCTAACGCCTCCTCACACACGCCGACTTTTGCCGAAGGGATGCCTTTGGCGCTCCGGCATAACAATAGTGTCATGATACGTCGCAGCCAAGGTCGGTTATACTCCGTAACAAAGGGTGCTTGATTTTCAAAGAACTTTTTCTAACTTTGCGGTCAAGAGTATTTCTCGATCGAATCCTTTATTCAAAGCGTCGGATATGTACGAACGACTTCTGAAGCAGACGGAACGCTACCTTGAGAACAGAAACGAGGCGGCTGTTCCTGTGAAACAACTCTGGGATGCAATGGTAAAGGAGGGAGCGAAGCGCGACTTCCCAATACCGCCGTTGATGGCAGATTTTGAATGTCTGCTTGAAGGAGATAAACGATTTGAGTTTGTCGCCGACGCGATTCCTCGAACTGGGAAGAATCGCGACGTCGAAGAATTGCTCGAGCACGAGGAATTGGAGAAACTCGGTTTCCTTAATGCACAGAATGTAAGGCTGAGGCGGTCTTCGTTACTCTCCTTCGATCTTGAGGAAGAAGGTCATGACGCGCTCGATGCGGCGGTATCTTTCGAGGATCTCGGGGAGAATTTTCCGGATTCTTCGTTGCTCGATGCTGACTCGGTGCAGAAGAACCGCCGCCCAGGGATAAAACCACGCATAACGAAGAAAACCGGCGTGGGTGGCAATGTGGTCCGACCCTCGGGGAAAAAAACGCCGCCGCTGCCGAAGAATGCAGCGAAGAAGAGGCTTGCGGCAAAAAAAGGAAAGAAGTAGTTATTGACTTCTGGCGCGGCTCAAAAAAGAGTCTGGACCATACTTGAGATGCTTCAGTGGGGGGCGTCATACTTGACCGAAAAGGGGTTTGAAGAATCACGCCTTACCGTGGAACTGCTTCTTGCACGCACCCTCAAACTAAAGCGTATTCAACTCTACACGAATTTTGACCGCCCCCTCGGAGAAGAAGAGCTCTCCTCGTTCAAAAGTTCATTCCAGAAGAGACTCCAGCACGAACCGCTTCAGTATATCGTGGGGAGTACGGAATTTATGGGGATGGAATTCGCCGTCGACAAGCGGGTATTAATTCCGCGCCCGGAAACCGAAGTATTGGTCGAAAAGGCGGTTCACTTTCTGCAGGAACATTTTTCGGATCAGCCGGTCCGTCTTCTCGATATCGGAACGGGAAGCGGCTGCATTGCAATTTCTATGGCGAAAATCGTCAGCACCGCAACGGTCACGGCGATTGACGTTTCCTCGGATGCCGTGGCAGTCGCCGAAGCGAACGCGCTCAAGAACGGCGTCGGGCAGCAGGTTAAGTTTAGCGTTCGAGATATCCTTCACGCCGGTGAGAATGATTTCCCAGAAAAATTTCATCTGATCGTTTCGAACCCACCCTACATTTCGGCGTCAGAATTTGCCGGACTTCCTCCCGAAATTCGAGAGCACGAACCGCCTTTGGCAACGACGGATGGAGGAGACGGGCTTAGTTTCTATCGTCACATTGCACACGTCGGACGCGGATGGCTCGATTCTGAGGGCGCCCTCATAGTCGAGATTGCGTACAACCAGTCGGAGATGGTGAAGCAAATATTTGTCGATGGCGGATGGCATGAAGTTCAAGTGATGAAAGATTACGACGGCAACCCTCGCTGTCTGATCGCGAAAAAATAATAGAGTGAATCCAATGAAGGCGGTTGTTCAGCGAGTAACAAGCGCGAAGGTGTCGATTGACGGAAGAGAACACAGCTCGATCCGAGGCGGGCTATTGATTTTTCTCGGAATAAAGGTCGGAGATACTCCAGAAGATGCAATGTACCTCGCCGAGAAGTGCTGTTCGCTTAGAGTCTTTGAGGATGAACATCAAAAGATGAATCTATCGGTAAAGGACGTTGGGGGGGCGATTCTCGCAGTTTCCCAATTCACTCTCTACGGCGATACGCGAAGAGGAAACAGGCCGAGTTTTACCGAAGCCGCGCCGCCTGAAATAGCCGAGCCGCTTTACAACGACTTTGTCGACGCACTTCGCAATCATCTCAGCGATGATAAGGTAGCCACCGGTATTTTCCGGGCCATGATGGATGTCGAGTTGACGAACGACGGTCCAGTAACCCTCATAGTCGAAAGCAAGGGGTAGCCGGTGGCATTGCTCATGATATTCTGGGATGGCGTGGGATTGGGGAAGGAGGATCCACTGCGTAACCCCTTCTTCGCTGCAAAGTTGCCCCACTTCAGAAAGCTCTTTGACGGCTCATTGCCGTCGTTGGGGAACAGGAAGATCTTTTCTTTTCGGGCTTCGACGACGCCTGTCAACACTACGTTAGGTGTGGAGGGGCTTCCCCAAAGCGGGACAGGACAGACGGCAATTTTTACGGGCGTCAACGCCCCGAAGAGGATCGGCAAACATTTTGGACCGCATCCGTATACAACCTTGGTGCCGGTAGTGAAAGGGGAGAATATTTTTGTCCGGCTTCGCGTGCTGGGGAAGTCATTCTGTTTTGTGAATGGATTCCCTCAGCGTTATTTCGATTACATCAATTCTCCTCGAGGGAAGACCCCTACTATTGCGCTCTCTTATCTCGCTGCCGGGGGAAGGCTCAATACCGTTGAAGACATCGAGGCCGGTCAGGCCCTTTCGGCCGATTTGACGAATGAAGGGCTGAAGAGCTTCAGTGATCGGCTGCAGGTCATTACTCCGATGGAGGCAGGAAAAAGATTTTACGCCATCGGGCAAAAATTTGACTTTACACTGTTCGAGTATTTTATCTCCGATAAGGCAGGGCATTCTCAAAGCATGCAGAAATCGGTTGAGGCTCTTGAGCGAATGGACGGTTTCTTAGGAGGGATACTTGGGTCGTTTAACGATAGGGAAGACATTCTTCTCTTCATTAGTGACCACGGCAATATCGAAGATTTGTCGACAAGATCCCACACGCGAAACCCGGTTCCGCTCATCGTGGTCGGCGACCGGCGCGGCTTCTTCTCCGACAGGATCAAGACGCTGATAGATATTACTCCAGCACTTATCGAATTCATCTCTCAATAATTTCCCGGGCTGTTCAGGGGGGCGCCATGTGGAAAACCATGCCGGCAGTGGCTGCTGCGCTGTTGATCTGCTGCGGAACGTATGCCGCTCGATTTGCCGGAATATCCTGGAGTCTTTGGGGGAGTGCGGCAGGAGTTTTCCTCTGTTCCTCCGTCGTTCTCGCAATTCGTTCCCGCCGGTTAGTGGGTCGAGATCTCTATCCTGCACTTTCATATCCCCTTCTTCTCTTTTTCTCCTCCGCAACGCTTGTGGCGGTGAATGCACAACTCGTACCCTCTTCTCACATCAGAAATTTTCTTGATTCCCCGCTGGCGCTGCGGCTCGTCTGCGAAATTGCCGATGAAGCCCGTGTAAAAGATGGTAAAACCACAATGTTGATCCACGTCCGTTCAATCGTAGCCGGGAGAGACTCGCTTCCCACGGATGGCGATGCCATGTTGACGATCAATCAGGATAAGCGGTCGAATGAAAAAGTCAAAGAATTTCGATACGGCTCGATCATTACGCTCAAAGGAATATTGAGCACTCCAGTTGCTTCCCGAAATCCGGGCGAGTTTGATTACCGTGCCTATCTTGAATTGAACAATATTTTTGCAACCGTTCACGTGCTTGGATATTCGCAGGTCCAACTTGTTTCCGAAGGAACCCCGAGTCTGTTCTTCGAGTATGTGATCTTTCCCTCGAAACATTTCATTCTTCGGGTTATCAACCAGGCAATGGCCGGCGATGAGGCAAACTTCATGATTGGGCTGCTCCTCGGGGACCGGACCGACCTGCCTGCGGAAATCAAAGACGCATTCGTCAATACCGGGACAATTCACGTTCTTATCGTCGCCGGGATGCGCGTTGCTCTTGTTGCGGCGATCATGTACACGCTTTTCGGATTGCTTCGTTTGCCCGAACGGGAAAAGGGGATTGTGGCAATTGCCGGAATACTTTACTACATGGAACTTACAGGGGCGGCGCCGCCCGTTGTCCGAGCGTCAATTATGGCGATGTCGCTCTTGATTGCAAAACTGTTTCAAGAGCGAACCAATGTTTACAACTCGCTCGGAATTTCCGCCGTGATTATTTTGACCTTCGACCCAATGCAATTGTTCGACCCGGGATTTCAGCTATCATACTCTGCTGTCTTTGCGATCGCTTATTGTTACCCGAAACTAACCGGCCTCATCAAAAGGATTCCGGAAAGCCTCGAAGAAGTCAAGGCGATCGATTATGTGCTCAAGCTCCTGGCTGTGTCCCTTACGGCACAAATAGGAGCAATTCCTTTCACCGCATATTTTTTCGGAAAAGTGTCCCTCATATCGTTGGCAGCAAATCTTGTGGTGGTCCCTGTTGTAGAAGTAATCGTCATCGTCGGATTTGTCGCTGTCTTGGCAGGAACGTTTTCGATGTGGGTCTCGGCCTGCTTCAATGAAGTAAACAATCTCCTCTCTTGGTTTACGTTGAAGTTTGTCATGCTTACGAATGCTGTTCCGTACGCATCAGTGCCCACCGCAACGTTCGGGTTAAAGGAGGCGTTTTTCTATTCTGTTGCCGTTGCCGTGCTCTTCAATCTCACAGAGAGAACTGTCCTGAAACGCATAGTCATGATCTTAATGGTCGGAACGAATATCATTGTCGTTGCTCCTCTTTGCGGGGCATGGTACGACGTCCCTAAAAACTTACGCATTGACTTTCTCGACGTTGGACAGGGAGATGCGGCACTTATTGAATTTCCTTCCGGGGAAAAAATCCTCATCGATGCAGGGCCGAAAACATTTTCCTACGATGCCGGAGAAAGAGTGGTTGCACCGTTTCTGAGACGCCGCGGCATATCAGCCATAGATGCGGTCGTCGTTACTCATCCACACAGCGACCATCTAGGAGGGGTACCATATCTGATTCGCAACTTTGCGGTGAAATGGGTGATTGACGCGAGCCAGCGCGCTCAGTCGGAGCTGTACTATGATTATGAATCGCTCATCTCCAACAGACGCCATATCGTTAAGGCGGGAATGCAGCTCGCAGAGAGTCCGAACGTCCGTCTCTACACGCTCCATCCTACCGATTCATTTCTTGATGTTGATTCTACAGACGGCTACGACCATCTCAACAACACTTCCGTCGTTCTCAAATTGGTCTACGGTTCCACCTCGTTCCTGCTGGTCGGAGACGCCGAAATTCCCGTTGAACACCATCTAGATTCGGTGTACGAATCGTTCCTGAAATGCGACGTTCTTAAAGCCGGACATCATGGATCGTCAACCAGCAGTTCCGCCGAATTCCTAGCTAACGCCGCACCGAAGGAGGTTGTTGTTTCTGTCGGTAAGTTCAATAAATTCCGCCATCCCTCGCCCAAAGTGATACAACGGTTCAAAGATCTGGGGATAAAAATTCACCGGACTGACGAAGAAGGGGCCGTCATATTCGACTCTGACGGCTTCTCGATCACGCGTGTCAATTGGCGGAAGGATTAAGTATATTGGCAACGACGTCATTCGGAATTTTATCCATGGACCTCCAGGCCAAAACCAGGCTCATCTCCGCGCTGATCATCGTCGCCTGCCTGCTGCTGGCGGCGGTCGCGTATTTCTTCTTTCATGTCATCTTTCTCTTGATTATTTTTGTACCGCCTTTGATCTATCATTTCCTGCGGAAACGGAATTCCGACGAACACGGCCGGGTGTAATCCGTACCTTGGTTTTCTAGTGAGCCACATGGCTAAAAAATTCACAACAGACTCCGGTATTGAGATCCGCCAGCAATACGGTCCGTCGGACGTTCAACGCGTCGATCTATTGGGAAACGCAGGTGAATTTCCGTTCACGCGCGGCATCCATCCTGCAATGTTTCGAGCTAAATTGTGGACGATGAGGCAGTACGCGGGATTCGGAACAGCGAAACAATCCAACGAACGCTACAAGTATTTGTTGAAGAACGGCACGACGGGACTCTCCGTCGCCTTCGACCTGCCGACGCAAATGGGATATGATTCGGATAATTCGGCAGCAGAAGGCGAGGTAGGTAAAGTCGGAGTTGCAATCGACACACTCGCCGATATCGAAACGCTCTTTGATGGGATCGCCGTCTCTGATATCACGACTTCGATGACCATCAATGCAACCGCCGCGGAGCTTCTCTGCATGTA
>CAYYHS010000133.1:0-6782 GCA_964471785.1 uncultured Chitinophagaceae bacterium | reverse complement strand
GCTCACTCCTTTACTCGCAATCGACGCGCCAGCAAATTCAGCAATATAAGATCCTGGGAATTTCGGTCGAGGGAAACAAATCGGCGGAGACGGCGGCGATTATTGCCAATTCGGGCTTGAAGCTCGGAGATGTTATTGCCGTTCCCGGCGAGCAAACCCGTACGGCGATCACTCGGTTGTGGACGCTCAGAATCTTTTCGGATATCGAGATCGACATCGAAAGCACAGTTGGAGACGGCGTCTACCTCGTGATCAAGGTGAAGGAGCATCCCCGTTTGGACAAGACTGAAATCAAAGGGGAGGACGAGCTCAGCGAAGATGACCTGCTGAAGAAGATCAACCTCCTGAAGGGACAAATCCTCACTCCCGAAGAGATCAACCGAATAATCAGGGCGATAAAAAAAGCGTACGAAGACGAGGGTTATCTCCAGGCGACGATCAAGGCAGAGACGATTGAAAACCCGGACTCAACTGCCCGGGGCAGGGTGATCCTGCGATTAACCATCGACGAAGGATCTGAAGTTCACATTGGGTCGATTCAGTTCTACGGCAACAAAACATATGAAGCCGGCGACCTGAGGGGCGAGATGGACGACACGCACGAAAAAGTCTGGTGGAAATTCTGGCGCGGCTCGAAGTTTGACAAGAAAAAATACGCGGACGACAAGAAGAAGATCATCGACTTCTACCGTAAGAACGGCTACCGGGATGCCGAGCTGATGACAGACTCGATTTCCTACAACGAAAAGAAGGACCGCATGATGATCCGGCTTTTTGTCTACGAGGGTCCTCAATATTACATACGCAATATCACGTGGGACGGAAATTCCGTTTTCAAATCCGACATTCTCAGCCAGCGTCTCGGAATGGCGTCGGGCGATGTGTATAACATGGAGAAGTTCGACCGCAACCTGCGACAAAACGAGGAACAATCGGATGTAGCCTCCCTCTATCTCGACAACGGCTACCTGACGATGTCGATTGACCCGGAGGAACAGAAAGTCGGCCAGGACAGTATGGATATCGTTATCCACATCCGTGAGAGGAACCAGTTCCGCATCGGGCGAGTAGAAATTTCGGGCAACACGAAGACCAAAGAACGCGTTATCCGCCGCGAGCTGTACTCGAGGCCCGGAGATTACTTCAGCCGCGCGGCCATCATCCGGAGCGTGCGCCAGCTTTCGGTGCTTAACTATTTTAACCCCGAAAAGATCAAGCCCGACACGCGAATTGTCGACGATAAAACGGTCGATGTGCTCTATGATGTCGAAGAGAAATCGAGCGACACTTTCAATATGTCCGTTGGTTACAGCGGCGCCTTTGGTTTCACTGGCGCTCTCGGACTGACGTTCAACAATTTTGAATTGGCCGAACCTTTGTCCGGGGGCGGCGGTCAGATTTTGAGCTTCGATTGGCAATTCGGCGAAGGAAGCCTTTATCGCACATTCTCGATCTCCTTCCGTGAACCATGGATGTTCGGGTCGAGGACTTCGTTTGGGTTCAGTCTCTTCGACACGCGGCAGAATTATATCTATTCTCTCGAAGAAACGGGCGGGACCATCAACGTCGGGCGGCAATTCAGATGGCCGGATGACTACACCCGAGGCGACTGGATTCTCAGGATACAGCGGATCAACAACCTGAGCGAGAGCATCTACTACGGGCCCATCGGCGTTACGGATCAGTACAGTGTAACGCAGATTCTCTCCCGCAATAGCGTAGACAACCCGTTGTTTCCCACGCACGGCAGCTCGCTGTCGCTTTCAACAGAATTGTCTGGCCCTCCGTTTTTGCCGGGGACGGCAACGTACACAAAACACATTATCAGCATGGATTGGTACACCCCGATCCTCAACAACTCAAGGCTTGCACTCTACCTCGGAACGCAATTCGGAGAAATCCTGACCCTCAAAAAATCCCTCGCCCCCGGAGACGTTCCGTATATCGAATATTTCTCGATGGGGGGCACCGGACTCGGACAGATCAATGTCACTCCGCTGCGAGGCTATGAGGACAGGGGAGTAGGCCCACTCGATCAGACAGGAGCGGTGCTCAGCGGACGGATTATGGAAAAGCAGGTCGCTGAACTCCGGTTCAATGTTTCTCTGAATCCAATTCCGATTTATCTCTTATCGTTCGCAGAGGCCGGCAACGTGTGGAGCGACCTCAAGACGACGTCGTTGTTCAATTTGGATCGTTCCGCCGGGTTTGGCGCCCGGCTTCAAATCAATCCGATCGGGTTGCTCGGATTTGATTATGGGTACGGCTTCGACGACCCGACAAGGTCGGGAAGCCCGTCGGGTTGGCATTTTCATTTCCAATTTGGCCGCGGCTTCTAAGTTCAGATTATTCACCATGCACCGTCTGCGGGCTGTGGTGCTCCGGGCGAGTGGACATTTATCACGAAACAACAATGAGGGTACAGTGAAAGCTTTCACATTCAAAACAAAGGCAATGTGTGGCGCGCTTGCGTGCTTACTCATCGCAGCGTCCGTTCCGGCGATTGCCCAGCAAAAAATCGGTTACGTCAATTCGGAAAAAATCCTGCAGGAGCTTCCGGCGGCAAAAGAAGCAAAGGATTCGTTAGCCGTGATTGTTAAGAACTGGCAGGGTGAGCTCGACATGATGTCGAGAGATTTGCAGGAGAAGTACGAGGACTACCAAAAGAAGCAGGGACTCTACAACGACCAGACCAAACAGTCGGAACAGAAGAAGTTGATCGATGAAGAACAAAAGATGAACGAATTCAAGACGCAAAAATTCGGACAGCAGGGAGAACTTGCGATGCAGCAGGATCGTCTCATGGCGCCGATCAAGGAAAAAGTGTTCGCGGCTATCAGGCAAATTGCGGCCGAGAACAAGCTCTCGTTCGTCTTTGATAAGGCCGGCGACGTCTTGTTGCTTTACGGCGAACCGAATGCCGACTACACATACAAGGTCATCGATCGTCTTAAACGTGGCGGAAAGTAGTCGCCAACTAAGCAGATGAGGTAAACTATGAGGAAGTACCTGTGTGTTGTGGCGCTCGTATGCGCCGTGGCAATACCGTCGACGGCGCAGATGAAAATTGGCTACATCAACTCCGAAGCGCTCATGCAGCAGCTGACGGAAGCTCAGGATGCGCAAAAGCAATTGGACGGCATCACGAGCGATTGGCAGACTGAGCTGACGAAGATGCAAACCGATTTGCAGCACAAGTTCGAGGACTACGATAAGAAGAAGTTGATCATGTCGGACAAGAGGCGTGCAGACGTTGAAAAGGAATTGCAGGACCTCGAGAAAAAGATGGTCGATTATCGGACGGCAAAGTTCGGCGCGAGCGGGGAGTTGTTCCAGAAACAGAGTGAGCTGATGAAACCGATTCAGGATAAGATCTTCAAGGCAGTCAAAGATATTGCCGACGACGGCGGCTACGACTACGTTTTCGACAAAAGCAGTTCTACGCTTCTTTTGTATTCGAATGACAAGAACGACTTGACGGCGAAGGTGCTGGCAAAGCTGCAGCAAAAATGAACTCATCCACACCATCGAATCTACAATGATGACAATCCGGGAGATTGCGTCGATTCTTGATGGGGAGATTGTCGGAAATGAAGAGATTGAGATTACGGGCCTCGCGAAAATTGAAGAAGCCAAGGCAGGCAATCTCACATTCCTTTCTAACCCGAAGTACAGGAAATTTCTCGAGACTACCGCTGCGTCGGCCGTCATCGTCAGCCGTTCGTTGAATATCTCCGAGAGCGAAGCATCACATGCGACCCTTGTCCGGGTCTCGGACGCGTACGGCGCTTTTGTTATCATCCTTCAAAAATTCTACCCTCAGCCTCAGCTCCTGCCTCGTGGAATTCACTCTACCGCAATCGTCGATCTAACTGCCAAGATCGGGAAGAATTGTTCTCTCGGCGCATATGTTGTAATCGGGGCGGGATGCAGTATCGGAGACAATACTGTGGTGCTCTCGGGGACGAGCCTGGGAAACGCTGTGCAAATCGGCAATGATTGCATTATTTACTCCAACGTTTCTATTCGTGAGGCATGTATTGTTGGGAATCGGGTCATTATTCAGCCGGGGGCGGTTATCGGTGCAGACGGATTTGGCTTTGCGCCGAGAAAAGATGGTACATATCAGAAGATTCCTCAATTGGGGATTGTGGTCATAGAAGATGACGTCGAAGTAGGGGCGAACACTTGTATTGACCGCGCAACGATGGGAGAAACGCGGGTTGGGCGCGGGACAAAGTTGGACAATTTGATCCAGATAGCACACAATGTCACGCTGGGCAAGAACGTCGTGATGGCCGGTGAGGCTGGTGTTGCCGGCAGCACAAAAATTGGCGACAACGTTATGGTAGGAGGTAATACGGCAATTACGGGACATATTACCATCGCAAACAAGGTGGGAATCGGCGGGCAATCCGGGGTCACCAAATCGATTACGAAAGAAGGGGGTTCCTATTTCGGCTTTCCTGCGAGGGAGTTGGGAAGGTCTATGCGAATCGAAGTTGTCCTCCGACAACTGCCCGAGCTTCTGCTGACAATTCCGGAGCTGGGAAAAAAAGTTCAAATGCTCGAGAAGAAAATCGAGGAAATGAAAAATCAGAAATAACTATTCCATGAATAAGCGCGGGATGGAAGGCAACGCCCTTCCCGTAACGGAGGCTGGATGTTAGCGCAGCAGCGAACGATAAAGAAGGCAGTCTCGATGTCGGGTGTGGGACTTCACACCGGGACGGAATGCGTGATGACGTTTAAACCGGCTCCCGAGGATTTCGGCATTCGTTTCCGGCGGGTGGACCTCGGGGGCAAGCCGGAGATACCGGCCGACGTCGATCATGTCATCGATGTCTCGCGCGGTACGACGATCGGAATCGGCGAGGCGAAAGTTCATACGGTGGAGCATGTGCTTGCTGCAATTGCAGGCTTGCAGATCGACAACATTCTTATCGACCTCGAGGGAATCGAACCGCCGATCGGCGACGGAAGCGCTAAGCCGTACGTCGATTCACTCCTCCATGCGGGGTTCGAGGCGCAAGATGCACCTAAGGACTATTTGGTAATCGACCAGACCATTAACTACAAGAACGAGGAGAAGGGGGTCGAGATCGTTGCACTTCCTACCGACGACTTTCGTATCACCGTGCTGGTAGACTACAACAATCCCGCCCTCGGAAGTCAGCACACCGGTTTGTTCGACCTGGAAAAGGAATTTATACCGGAGTTCTCGATGTGCCGCACCTTCTGTTTCCTCCATGAGGTGGAACAGTTGAGGGCCGCCGGGCTCATCAAGGGGGGAAATCTCGACAATGCAATCGTAATTGTCGATAGGGACTTGTCGAAAACGGATCTCCAAAATCTGGCAGTCAAACTCGGGATAAAAGACTCTGTTATTCTGGGAAGTACCGGGGCGCTGAACGACAAACCGCTCCATTTCAAGAACGAGCCTGCCCGCCACAAACTCCTCGATCTTATCGGCGACCTCGCGTTGATCGGTGCGCCGTTGAAGGCACAAATTCTCGCTGCCCGGCCCGGACATGCCAGCAACGTCGAGTTTGCGAAGAAGGTCCGTAAGTTGTACCAGCAGAAAAAGATCATCAAGAAATACCAGCACGTAAAGAAGGAAGGAACGGTTTTCGATGTCAACGCGCTGCAACGCATTCTTCCTCACCGCTATCCCTTTCTTCTGGTCGACAAGATCATCGACTTCCAACTCAATGAGAAAATTGTCGGTGTGAAGAATGTGACGTTCGGCGAAGCATTTTTCCAGGGACATTTTCCCGGCGCGCCCGTTATGCCCGGCGTGTTGATTCTCGAGGGTCTTGCGCAAACGGGCGGGATACTCTTGCTGGATGGATCCGACCGCCAGGAAGGGAAACTCGTGATGTTCATGGCGATCAATAACGCGAAATTCCGCAAGCCGGTAGTGCCCGGCGACCAACTCGTTTACGAGGTTACCATGATGTATCGTAAGGCGAAGGTGTGCCAGGTGATGGGAAAAGCTTATGTCGACGGCGCCCTCGTGGCTGAAGCGGAAATGATGGCTTCGATTGTCGACAGGCCCGGCGCCCTATAGCTATTCTTCAAAAATCCCCCTTATGAGCAATCAAATCCATCCAACCGCCGTCGTCAGCCCTAAGGCGAGCCTTGGCGATGATATCGTGATCGGCCCCTTCACTATTGTTGAAGACGACGTCGTTATCGGCAACGGGACTCACGTCGGCCCTCATGTGTACTGCGCCGACGGCGCCAGAATCGGAAACGACTGCACCATTCATCACGGGGCAGTAGTGGCGACAGTCCCGCAAGACCTGAAATTCAAAAATGAAAAAACAACCTTCGAAATCGGAAATTCTACCACGATACGTGAATTTTGCACTCTGAATCGCGGCACTGCCGAACACATGAAATCCACCGTAGGAAGCAACTGCCTCCTTATGGCGTATGTTCATGTGGCTCACGATTGCACGATCGGCGACAATGTGATCATAGCAAACGCCGTGCAAATGGGAGGGCATGTCACGATCGAAGACTCGGCGATTGTCGGCGGACTGACGGCCATTCACCAGTTTGTCTCCATCGGCGAACATACGATGGTTGGGGGGCACTTCCGGGTGCCGAAGGACGTCCCTCCGTTTATCCTAGCCGGGGGCGCGCCGCTCACGTACGAAGGGCTCAATGTGGTTGGATTGCGCCGCCGCGGTTTTTCCCGCGAGACTCTCGATGCGCTTGATCAGGCCTATCGACTCCTATATTTCTCGAAACTTAATGTAAGCCAAGCCGTCCAG
>CAYYHS010000132.1:0-6834 GCA_964471785.1 uncultured Chitinophagaceae bacterium | reverse complement strand
TTATTCTGTTTTTTGGCTATCAATATCGCAAGGATCCACCTCAAGGAGCCTACGTTGACAAGATCATGTTCCTGCTTATGTTGTTTTGTTCGCTCGAGATCTTTCACGCGTGGAGTTGTATCCATGCTGTTGAATGGGAGGAATCGGTACAGATCTTTGTAATTGGTCAATATGTTAGTATCTTTATCTTGTTCATGATAGCCGCTTTTTTTGGTTTGCGTTTACGCTTCGTCACGTCGGTCGCTGGAGAGTTTTATGAGAATGAATTGGTTCATAGCGCTCAACATATTACTCGTTGGCGTGATTGGCTTGATAATATTGTTTTACATTATTTTTTTAACCCGAAAACGGTTAGGGGAGTATTTTTTTCACAACGAACCAAAGACTAAATTCACGGTTTTTTTGATGCATCTTACCAAATTTTTGAAACTGCGATAGGGGACTGTGATCCATGAAAACTACTGATGTGCTGGAGCAGATTCCGGTGAATCAATATCCAATTATCGGCAAGAGCAAAGCGGTCGAGAATGTGAGGAAACTCATCTCTCGACTAGCACGCACTCGAAATGACATTGTGATCATCGGCGAAGATGGGGTTGGAAAAGGAGCCATTGCAAAGAACATTCACTACCAAGGTTCGAACGGGAAACCTGAGTTGCCATTTGTTTCCGTCAATCTCTCGGTGATTGACGACAAGGAAATGGAGGCAATTCTATTTGGGTTTGAAAGAGGTGCCGAACGGCTGCCGTATACCTCGAAGCGAGGAATTTTTGAGCTGGCTAACGGCGGATCTGTACTCATAGAGGAACTCGAAGAAGCGTCGTTCCGCAATCAAATGAAGATCATGACGCTTCTCAATGAACGCAAAACACGTCGCATTGGTGGATCGAAGTCTGCTCCTGTGGATATTCGGCTTATTATTACGCTGAAGGACGAATTGAAGAAGCTCTTTGAAAAGAGAAAAATAATTCCTGAGCTGTATGAAAAACTGGCTGAGTTCGAGGTTATCTATGTTCCGCCACTACGCGAACGCGCAGAGGATATTCCTCTCCTCGTCAAGTATTTTGTGGGAGAAATAGGCAAAGAACTCGCCCTTGGTGATATCGTTATCGACATCAATGCAATCGATGTCCTCGTCAAGCAAAACTGGAGAGAGAATATCCGGGAACTCAAGGCCGTGGTCGACAAGTCCGTTCTTTTCTCACAAGGAGGGAGATTCACACTTCCACCTGAATTGGTCGACGAGAAGACGGAGGTTGTAAAAATGATCAATAATATCATTGCCGGCCAAGAGTTTATTCTTGATAGATCGCTGGATATGATTGAGCGCGGTATTATATAACGAGCTTTAGACAGGTTCGGACTAAATCAATCGAAAGCGGCACTGTTTCTCGGAATGACGGAACAGACTTTGAGATATAAGCTGCGAAGACTCGGTATTGCAAGCTCTCATCAAAGGGTCTGAGGCAACCTCAAACAAAACTTCTATAAGATCCCATCCCGAAAGGATGGGATCTTTTTTTGTCCTCGTTTATAGGTCTAGCAGGAAGCCAACCGCGAAGTACGTTTCTTTCACGTTATAATACTCGCCATGAATGCTGTATCCCGAGAAATAGCCGCCGTAAAGATTCAGACCCCTTCCTTCCCATCTCCCGATTTTCATGCCGATTTGAATATTATGTCGGATTGATGCCTCCGTAATTTTCAGCAATGCCGCTTCGTAGGCGCAATACACGTTGAGGTTGGATATGAGTTCCTCGTGTCCCTCAACACCCGCGTCTTCGACAAACCGATCGAGGTTTTTCGGGTCGACGTGAAATAAATACGTAGCCCCCGCATACACTCGAATTTTGTTTTTCCACGGTTCGGGCTGGAAGGCGACGACACCATCGAGAAACTCGCGGCTGTAAACCACTGGCGGCCTCGAATCTTTCCAGGCTGCCAGAGTATTGTCGTAGTGGCCATCCACAAAATGAGAACTAATGTGACTAACCCGAAGTCGAGCGGACAGTAATCCGTCGCTCAAGTGTTTTCTGAAATTAAAGTTAATGCCAAAGAAATAATCAGAGGCGTCCACTGGAAAGTGAAAGTTTGTTTCTCCCCTCAGCAGCGTATAGGTAAAGAAATCACCCCCGACAGTGGCAACTGCGCTGTCGTGAGGGAGACGGTATTCCAATAAGTCAATTGAATTGCCGATGTCGAGCCGAAGCCGGTTTTTTCCCACTTGAGCGAGGATGCCAGCGCGCGGCTCGAACGTGTTCGCGACAAGCGGTTTGAATAGGAGCTCGCCTTCGGCAAAAGACAAGGTGTTGCCCGATAGACTATCGTCCGCATTCTCTGAAAAGGCGATAGGAGCTGCGAAAAACATGGTAAACGATAAAATCAACGAGTTGCAGAAATACTTCATAGCGGCTTGATCCATATTGGGTTCGTGTAACAGAATCCTTTTCCATCGTTGTGAACTCCATTCTCGGTAAAGCCCTCTACCCGAATATAGAACGGACTACGAGAATGGGGAACATCAATGTCCCACATGATGTCGAGTGAAAAAAGATCATTCGAGATACTCTTTATAATCTTTTGCTCTTCTTTGCCTCCAATTACTCCAATGATCACTTTCAGTTCGCGAAATAGGCCGAACTCTTTCGATGTCGAGCCGAGAATGTGGAGTTGAAAACGAGCTCCGCCGAGTTCCTGACCTTGACCTGCTTTCGCTCCCTGCTCATTTAGAACCTCGGTAACCAACAACGGACCGTTGGAAATAGAAGTAGAGCCTTTCCGAAAAGCTTCAAGCAACGACATTTCTGTTAAGGAGTCCACGTGAGCAGCCGTTCTCATCTTGCCGAATAGTTGTTGTTCGCTTTCACGAATCTTGAAAAACGGCACACCAATTTGTTTGAACCGATTGAAGTTGCCGTGCGCGTCGTTACCGGCAGAAATGTAAATCCGTTTGCCGTGAAGGAGCATCGAAGTCCAACATTCCAACCCTCTCAAGAATGCTTCGTTGGGTTCTCCATTAAGGATCTGGATTCCAGAGAGTCCTCTCTCACTCATGTCGTCAAGGTGCCATTGGCCTCTTCTGATCAAGAGCCATTGGAAGAAAGGAGCACGTTCCGTTGGATGGCCTGCGTAAGCGACGACTGATTTCTCTTTCAGCGAAAGCACCTCTACAATAGTATATTCTGCAGTCGTCCGAAACCACCGCTCCGCACTATCCCCCGATCCACTAAAAAATGTTCTTGTTCCCAACAGAAGGAGGTGAATGTTTCGCCGGGCTCGGTTGAAGCAAGATACCTCCTCGCCGCGAATAACGACGAAGTTGGTCATCGAGGAATTTAAGATGTCGATTTCCTTTTGCTGCGCTTTCCATTTTGACAACTCAGGATCATTGAATAGATAATTTCCGGCGCGGTCGTCAAGGTCGTATGAATGGTCGGTAACGCAGAAGAATGAAAGCCCCATTGCCTTCGATAACTCTATGGAAGGGGCGATAGGTGCACCAAATTCTACCTGATCGTCCGTGTATGAAGAATGTGTATGAGCATCTCCCTGAACCCAGCCATCGATGCTGGGAAGTTTGTGCCGCGATCTGTAAACCCTCAAGCTTGTTTTTGAGGAAGTCCGGTAGTTGTCGTTTTTGGATGTCAGTTGCTTGCCACCCATGGAGTAGCTGAAATGGGTGTCAACATCGATAAAGCCAAAGCAATTCGACAGCGCACGATCAAAAGGGATGTTGATAATGTTCCACCAGAGAGGCTCCTTGATTGGCGTGCTAAGCCCTCGTTCAATCGTCCCAACGATGTTTCCTTGGATGCGCAGTTCGATTTTGACTTGGAGTTTTTGGAGCGGATAGCGATCGCTGTCTTTCACAAGGAGCAACACGGGAAGTTCAGCATCCGGTTCGAGCCGGTGAGGAATATCCGCCAGAATCTCCGGCTCGGATTTCTTGAGAAAACTGAAGAAGTACTTGAAGCGGTAATGCGTTTCGGCGTACAAGAACGGGGGAATGGCGGGAAGTATCATCACGCAGGTACAATCTCTTTGTTGTGGGTCATTGAAATAAGTCGTTGAACTGCTTCTGTCAGCAAATTTGCCGCCGACGGCTTCTGGGAAAACCCGGAAGTTGTCCTAACTTCCACGAGAGCTTTTGCCAGATCGAAATCCTCTTGGTCCTGAACACAGAACAAGCCCTTTCTTTTCAGCGCGTCAGCAAGGTATTTCTGTTCTGTTTGCCCCGGCGTGGGGACCAGAATCGCTTGTTTCCCGATCGCGGCCAGGTCCATGAGGGTGCTGTACCCTGGACGCGCCACAATGACGGCTGATGATTGCATCGCTCTACTTAGTGCTTCTGACTCGAGAAAAGAAACAACGGAGAGAGAATCCGAAAGCTTCATATGCTGATTCTTCTCTGGAACGCCGCGAACGACCAACGATTTACAATTCCTCCTCTTTAACTGTTCTATGAGAATGTTTTCGAAGATTGTGCGCTGCGGTTCCGGTCCCGAAAGCACGGCGAGCACCTCGTACTCAGATTTCGAGCTCGAATCGATCTTCATTCGTGTCAACGGGCCGATGTACTTCGCATTGGCCGGGAGGGGGAAGCCATGCGACAGGGCGCCGGAGAGATTATCGTCATCGGAATAGTCTGGTATCCAACACTCGTTGTAGCGTCGGATGAGTACTTTGTGCATCACTAAAACCAGACGCGAAATCCACTCAAGCGAGCGTGGCATCCGAATCGCGATCTGATGAGTGACATAGACGCAGGGAACGCGCCGTGAGAAAAGGCCGAATCGATTGTCGGAAATGACAGCATCGATTTTGAGATCGTGAATTAGTGTTCTCAATGTTCGGTGTTCTCGGAACACGGATGCTCCGATTCGCGGAAGCTGGCGCAGCATTCCAAACACGATCTGACCGTCTTCGCTGTACTTGATGCCGAATCCAGGTAAGCGAATGATCTGGAGAGATGGAAATTCTCTCTTGAGCAAATCGTACGGCCTCTCATCGGCGGCGAGAATGACCTCTATATTCTGGTTCATGAGTTCAATGATGAGAGGGATAGAACGCGTTGCATGCCCTAACCCCCAATCGAGCGGAGCTACAAGGATCCTTTGTTTTACATTTACACCGTTCAGTACTTCCTTCCTTTCCATAAGACTCTACCCCCTAGGAAAACGGCGAATGGGAGTAGTAATACATAGGCGATGAAATAGATCTCGAAGAGTAGGAAGTATTTTAGTTGAGATAGCTGCCTTGTTCGCCTTAACGGAATAGAGAGAATCAGTAGGTCTCCGACACACTTCACGATGCATCCAACGGCAAGAAGACCTTGGCTGAGGCCGAAAAAATATCCCAAGAGGAGGAAGGCGTGAAAACAAAAGGCGATGACCATGATCGATAGACCGCTGAGAGGCATATCTTTTCCGCCGACGCCCCATCTTCGTTTTTGGCGATAGAGTTCTTGAAGGGACGAGCAGGCCTTGCTGAACACAAGAGTGGTCTTTTCAAGGGGATAGCGGTAACCCCATCGGCCGCTTCGTGTGATTGCCTTAAACAATGAAAAATCTTCCGTTACGCTGAAGCCAATATTCCTATAACCTCCGATATCATCGTACGCCTTTCTCCTGAAGGAGAAATTGTTGCCTATACAGCTGAGAGGGTTATGTAATGCCATCGCCGAGGATGCGACCGCGAGGATATACGCCCAATCGAGGGACTGCATTCCTGCAAACCAGCCAGTCGGTTGAAGCAAAGTGAGGCCAGCCACGACTCCGACATCGTCAGTATAGTGTGCAACAGTACCTCGCAACCAAGTGCGGGGAACAACACAATCTGCATCGGTCATGATAACAATTTCGCCGGAAGAGATATCGATGCCCTGAGCAATAGCATTCGCTTTTCCTCGAAGGTGATCAAGTTCCTGCTTCGCAGAGAGGATCTTAAGCTGTGTCGTCTTCGACGAAAATGTTCGCAGGATATCGGGCGTTGTATCTGTTGAACAATCATCGACAACGATGATTTCGAATTTATTGGCTGGATATTCGATTGCCAGCAATGATTCAAGGCACGCTCCGATAGTCGACTCTTCGTTTCGCGCAGCAGTCACGATGGAAACCGTCGGTTCAAACGGTGAGGATTTTACCGGTGCACTTCGTCGAAGACCTATGATGAACACAACGCACTGCGCGCAATAGAGTGCTGCTATGATTATAAAAAGAGTTGCCGCAGTCATGTTTCGATTGCCTGAAAAGTAAAACCGCGATCCCGAATGCGTGAGATGATTTCCGGCAAGATCCTTGGCACCCTGGATTTCGTGTATTCATTGTCGTGGAATACGAGAATGGAACCGCCGGACAGCTTCGACAAAGCGGTAGAGATGACTTTCTCGTCCGACCACTCACGTCGGAAATCCCCGGTCAATGTCGTCCACATTACAATTCTATAGTCCAGCTGCTTGGCGGCGGAAAGTGTATTCCACAAAAAGAATCCGAAGGGAGGACGAAAGAGTCTGGCCGCCTTTGATCCGGTCTTTGATATCGCTTCTTCGGACTTGAGTATCTCGTGCACAGTCTCTTCCTTGGAAAATGCCAGATTGCGGGTGTGTGTGTAACCATGAATCGCGAGCAAGTGTCCCTCTTCAAAAATACTCTTCGTGAGGGTTGGATGCTCGGCGACATGAGATCCGGTAAGGAAAAAAGTTGCTCTGATATTCTCCGACCGCAGGAGATTGAGCACCGCGGGAGTGGCGACAGGATGCGGTCCATCGTCGAATGTAAGATAAATCGAGTCCGTATTCATTCTCCAGAGAAGGGAAGGAAAAAGAAACCTGTG
>CAYYHS010000131.1:0-6896 GCA_964471785.1 uncultured Chitinophagaceae bacterium | reverse complement strand
TTATTCGGGAACATCTGAACAGAGACCTGCCTCTTCAGCAGCATCCCTTTGCGGCACTGAACGCCGGGTTCATTCATGACGGTGCTATTGTTCACGTTCCTAAAGGGAGAAGCGTTGCAGTCCCGATCCAGCTGCTGTTCGCCTCCACAACAAAAAAAGAGAGCAGCCAGGTTTCTTACCCCCGCAATCTCATGGTAGTCGAGGAGAACGCTTCGGCGACCTTTATTGAGAGTTATGTATCGCTTTCCGAGGAGGTCAATTTTACGAATGCGGTGACAGAGTCCTTTGTTGCCAAAGAAGCGGCAGTCGACTTCGTAAAGATTCAACGCGAAAGCGAGAAGGCGTACCATATCGGAACGGTGCAGGTGGAACAGAAGAGCGGCAGCAGGTTTACCGCATTCAGCCTGGCACTCGGCGGCGCCATCGCGCGTAACGACATTAACATCATCGTCAACGGAGATCACTGTGAGACAATGCTCGACGGCCTCTATATTTCCGCGAATGATCAGTTGATCGATCATCATACGTTCATCGATCATCGGCTTCCGAACTGTTCCAGCAGGGAAATTTTCAAAGGTATTGTTACCGGTGATTCCCGGACCGTTTTCAATGGAAAAATTTTCGTCCGGCAGGAAGCTCAAAAAACAGACTCGAAACAAACAAATAAGAATCTACTCCTCTCAGACACGGCTACCGTCGATACAAAACCGCAGCTGGAGATATTCGCCGACGATGTTAAATGTACGCACGGCGCCACAGTGGGGGGACTGGACGCCGCTTCGCTCTTTTATGTGAAAAGCCGGGGAATCAGCGAAGATGCCGCACGAGCGGTCCTGACCGTTGGGTTTGCGGGCGAAGTAACGAATTATATCAACGATGAAGCGCTCAGGAAACACGTCGATTCGCTTGTCATCGAGCGCCTTCAAGACAAAGTCATGAAGATACCGTTGCCGGAAATTGTCCATTTGGATACCAAAGTTCATGAGTAACTCATCAGATACAATTGTGAAAGACGTTGAGCTGATCAACGGGACAGCGCTCAACATTACACGGGTGAGGGAAGATTTTCCGATTCTCACCCAACGCGTGCACGGGAAACCGCTCGTCTATCTCGACAATGCCGCGACAACGCAGAAGCCACGCGCTGTCATTGACGCGCTGGTAAAGTATTACTCTGCTCAGAACGCAAATATTCACCGCGGAGTCCACGCGCTGAGCGAGCTTGCCACCTACGAGTATGAAAAGGCGCGCGGAAAAATAAAACTCTTCATCAACGCAGCCGATTCGCGGGAAATTATTTTCGTCCGGGGAACTACCGAGGGCGTCAACCTTGTCGCCGCGTCGTACGGCAAGAAATTCATCAAAGCGGGGGATGAGATCATTATCTCGGCCATGGAACATCATTCCAACATCGTCCCGTGGCAATTGTTGTGTGAATCGACGGGAGCAGTGCTCAAGGTGATCCCGATGAACGACCAGGGGGAATTGCTCATCGACGAATACGCAAAGCTGCTGAATAAGAAAACGAAATTTGTCTCGGTCGTTTATCTTTCGAACTCCCTTGGGACCATCAACCCGATCAAAGAGATTGTGAAGCTCGCGCATGCTTACGGAGTTCCCGTGCTTGTCGATGGAGCTCAGTCCACATCTCACCTGCCGGTCGATGTTCAGGACCTGGATTGCGATTTCTACGCGTTTTCCGGGCACAAACTTTTCGGTCCGACGGGCATCGGTGTTCTGTACGGAAAAACGCATCTTCTCGAAGCTATGCCGCCGTACCAGGGAGGGGGAGATATGATCAGTTCAGTTACTTTCGAGAAGACAACATATAATGCGCTCCCATATAAATTCGAGGCAGGAACTCCGAACATTGCCGGGACGATAGCGCTCGGCGCGGCCATCGACTACGTTCAGAGTGTCGGTCTTAAGGCGATCGGTTCGTACGAACAAGAACTTCTGGCCTACGCCACAGAGAAAATTTCTGCCGTCAGCGGAGTTCGCATCATCGGAACTGCGAAAAAGAAATCGAGTGTAGTCTCGTTTGTCATGGATAATGTTCATGCACACGATGTTGGGACCATCGTCGACCAGGAGGGAATTGCTGTGCGGACCGGCCATCATTGCACCCAACCGGTTATGAAGAGATTTGGCATCCCTGCGACCGCACGGGCTTCCTTCGCTTTCTACAATACGACGGAGGAGATCGACAGTCTTGTGATTGCACTTCAGAAAGTAAAGGAGATATTCGGATTATGAGCAGCACGGTCAACGAACTATACCAACAGTTGATACTCGATCACAACAAGAGTCCGCGGAATTTCAAGAAAATTGAACACGCGAACCACCATGCTGAGGGCTACAACCCGCTCTGCGGCGATCATTTTACCGTGTTCGTCGATCTGGATGGAGACCTCATCAAGGACGTGAGTTTCCAAGGCTCGGGGTGCGCGATTTCCAAAGCCTCCGCGTCTATGATGACGACTGCGGTAAAAGGAACGAGCCGCGATGAAGCAGAAAAACTATTCGAGAAATTTCACGCAGTCGTTACGCGGGATATTCACAAAGAGGTGGATGATCTGGAAGAGCTCGGCTGTCTCGGGGCATTGGCCGGTGTCGCGGAATTTCCGGCCCGGATTAAATGCGCCAGCCTCGCCTGGCATGCGCTGCACGCAGCCCTTAATTCGAAAGCGGATGTCGTCTCGACAGAAAACGCGTAAGATGTTCAGCAAGCGCGAGAGCATACTATGGAGAACAATGACTTTAACACTTTTGAATTGCTGGTGATGAAAGACCACATCACCGAAGCTCTTAAGACTTGTTTTGATCCGGAAATCCCCGTCAATATCTATGAACTCGGATTGATCTACAATGTCGATGTTGACAAGGCCGGGGCCGTACAGATTAAGATGACGCTCACCTCGCCGGCGTGCCCGGCGGCGCAAAGTCTGCCGCCTGAAGTAAAGCAAAAAGTTGAGGCGGTGAAAGGTGTCACCTCTGCCACCGTGGACGTCGTTTGGGAACCGAGATGGGATCCAAGCATGATGACCGATGAAGCAAAGCTTGCCCTCAACATGTATTGAAGATTATTGTTTCTAAACCCGTTAAATGCATTCTAACAACTAAGGAGATAACACAATGGCGTACACTCTTCCCGCACTTCCGTATGCTTTCGATGCTCTGGAACCGTTCATAGACGCAAAGACCATGGAGATCCATCACGATAAGCACCACGGGACTTACGTTACCAACTTGAACAATGCGCTCGCGAACAATCCCGAGCTCCAAAGCAAATCGGCCGAAGAGTTGGTCAAGACCCTCAATGCTTTGCCGGAGGGTATCCGAACAGCCGTGCGCAACAACGGGGGCGGGCACGTGAATCACACGATGTTTTGGCAGCAATTGAAGAAGGATGTCAAAGAGCCGTCCTCAGGAAAACTCATCACCGCAATAAATGGCGGGTTTGGTTCTGCGGCCGGCTTCAAGGAACAGTTCAACAAAGCGGGTCTCGGTAGATTCGGGTCCGGCTGGGTTTGGCTCGTTGTGGGCAAAGACAAGAAACTGGCCATCCTCTCCACGGCGAACCAGGATAATCCCCTGACAGACGGCATCACGCCGGTTCTCGGCTGCGACGTATGGGAACATGCTTACTATTTGAAATACCAGAACCGGCGAGCCGATTACCTCACCGCATTCTGGAGTGTTGTCAATTGGGCAGACGTTTCCGACCGATTCGACGCTGCCTCTCGATAACGGCGATGCCCATCGCAGAGGACGAACCGCCTCGTCCTCTGCATTATTTTTTGAGAGTGAATGAGTTCAGGCCCAATGCGACAGGTTCCTCTTTTTCCGCTCAAAGTCGTCTTGTTTCCCGGTTCGTTGTTGCCTCTCCATATTTTTGAGGAGCGTTACAAGGCACTCATACGGGAATGCATCGAAGAGCAAGCGGAATTCGGGATCAATTTTTTCGAGGATGACAAAATCGATCCGATCGGATGTACTGCGCTGGTGAGAGACATTGTTAAAGAGTATGAGGACGGCCGGCTCGATATTACCGTTGAGGGACGAACCCGCTACGTGCTCGGCAAACTGGTGGAAAGTGAGTCGCCATACTTTGTCGCGGAGGTCACCGTATTCGACGACAGGCCCGAGAAGGTTAATTATGCGTCTCGGAGAAGAGCGATAGAATTCTACAATCGCTTCGCCGAGGTGGCATTCAAAGGGACCGTAACACCGGTGAATACGGCCTCTTCCGACACGAAAATCTCATTTCTACTTGTCCAAAAGGCCGGATTGGAGTTGAAAGATCGTCAGAGGTTTCTTGGCCTCGATTCGGAGAATGAACGGCTCAACATGCTCAACCGTCATTTTGAATCGATGCTACCTCTCATTTCAACACGTGAAAAATTTGAGAGGTTGATCGTCAACGACGGATATCTTCCGCCGTCTTAATAGCAGTGTCTCAGATCAAGGATGGTGTGAGACACTTTGTCGATCAATAACGCGTCGGTTCACAACTCTCTACAGTTTCCATAGCGAGAGATATCTGGCACAGTTCAGCTAGTACAGGCTCGATCTACCCCTTGATTTCGGGCTCCGATTCTTCTATTTTATCTGCGCATGGAGAAAGACGCTAAGATCACAGAGATCCAATCAGTCCTGAAATTCAACGTACGGCCGCTACAAGGGCCGGCGCATTTCTGGCAATATTGCGTGAACTGTGGAACGAGGCTGGACAGCAGAAAGTGCAAGTTGTTTTGCCCGAAATGCGGATTTTATCACTCATGCAGCGAACCGTAATCCAACCTACTTACTAAGGAGAATTCTTCTCGATGAACAAAAAAGGACAACGCGTCTCCCAGAAGCACCGCAAACGTCAGCGAAAGCTGAAGGAAAAACTGAAAGCCATGCAGAGCCATAAAAAAAGTAAGTCCGCGTGATGATTGAACCCTCTCCTGTGAGAGGGTTCTTCGTTTATTGCTAATCGTTCCTCATTTCGATATATTTTGGTCGAAATTGGCTGAGAGAGATTTCCATCGGACCTGCTGCCGGAAGATTGCCGGAGATCCACACGTCGTTCACTCTTCTAAAGGCAGCTTCTTATTTGATTCGCACGACACTTCAGTATGGCGACAACACTTCAAGCAAATCCGTTCGTTTTTCAATGTGGGAAGAAAACGCTCCACCTCTCTTCACGCACCCACATCATGGGAGTTTTGAACGTCACACCGGATTCGTTCTCAGACGGCGGAAAATACTTCAGCCGGGAGAATGCCGTACGTCGTGCGATCCAGATGGTGGAGGAGGGAGCAGACATCATCGATGTAGGAGGGGAGTCTTCGAGGCCGCGAGGGCCATATGGCGAAGGGGCGGAAGAAATAACTCCTGAAGAGGAACTGCGGCGTGTTCTCCCGGTCATTAAGGAAGTTTCGGAACGCTGCGATGCCGCAATCTCGATCGATACGTACAAAGCCTCTGTCGCTGACGAGGCGCTCCTTGCCGGAGCATCCATCGTCAACGACATCAGCGGATTGAATTTTGACCCGGCCATGGCATCGGTGATCGCGTCACACCGGGCAGCCCTCATCGCGATGCACATGAAGGGAACTCCCAAGACGATGCAGCAGAACCCGAGATACGATGATGTCGTTGCCGAGGTAAGAATAAGCCTCTCGAAGTCTGTAGAACAAGCTTCGTCTGCCGGCATCGACCGCATTATGGTTGATCCGGGAATCGGATTCGGGAAAAGCCTTCAGCATAACCTGTCGCTCATCAAAAACCTGGACAAACTGGAGGGACTTGGTTACCCTATCGTGATCGGTCCGTCCCGCAAGGCGTTCATTGGGATGCTGCTCGATGCTCCTGTCGGCGAGCGGCTTGAAGGGACTGCCGCAGCCGTTGCCGCTTCGATCTTCGGAGGTGCGCGTGTGATTCGT
Source organism: uncultured Chitinophagaceae bacterium (assembly GCA_964471785.1). Classification (GTDB taxonomy): domain Bacteria; phylum Bacteroidota; class Ignavibacteria; order UBA10030; family UBA8401; genus JAGVPT01. The sequence continues at coordinate 963 of CAYYHS010000131.1, read as the reverse complement.
GTGCACGACGTCAAAGAAATGAAAAGGGTCGCTATTGTCGCGGATGCAATCATGAGAGCGGCGTAAGCGAAACAGACGAGGTAGGTAAATGGAACTTTTTAAAATCGGATTCCTCACAGTCTCGCTGATCGATATCTTTGATATTGCAGTCGTGTCGTTCCTTTTTTACCGCCTGTACATCGTCATGAAGGGGACGATCGCGGCGCAGATCTTTGTCGGGCTTGTCGTGATCATCGGCTTCTCATTTCTTGCGCAAGCGATCAACCTGAAAGCGCTCGGGTGGATGCTGAGGACGCTGACGGATGTGTGGGTCGTGGCATTTATCATTTTGTTTCAACCGGAGATCCGGCGCCTTCTTTCGACGATCGCGCGAAACAGATTTGTGAGGATGTTCCTGCGAATCGATGTTGATGAATCGATCGAAGAGATTGCGAGTGCTGCTGTCGAGTTGGCAAAAAAGAAACAAGGAGCCTTGATCATCATTGTTCGGGGGACCGGTCTCAAGAGTGTGAGCGAGTCGGGAATTTGGCTGCAGGCAAGAGTAAGCCGTGCTCTCTTGCTTTCGATTTTTAACCCCAAGTCTCCGCTCCACGACGGCGCAGTGATCGTGAATGATAGGATCATTGAAGCGGCGAGGTGCACGCTCCCGTTATCTGCTGCGACGAGGATGGGAGACATCGTCCTGGGAATGCGTCACCGGGCGGCACTCGGCATCTCGGAACAGGCCGATGTCATCTCTGTTGTCGTTTCCGAGGAAACAGGCACAATTTCTATTGCCGAAGACGGCGCTCTGCTGCGGGGATTGAAATCGCAGGAGCTGCGGAAAGAGCTTCGCGAACGGCTTGTCCTCTCCATGGAGCGATCCTGGAAGAATATTTGGCAGGCAGTTAGGGACGAAGTATAGCGATTGTTGGGAGAGAAATCCGTGAAGGCGCATAGGACGCCGAGAAAAGAGCGCATCTT
>CAYYHS010000130.1:0-6907 GCA_964471785.1 uncultured Chitinophagaceae bacterium | reverse complement strand
TAACACTACCTGGAAACTCAATGGTTAGCACACAAAGTGAGGAAAGTGAGAAAATTACTATGGTAGAGGCAACTATCTGCTTACTTATTCACAGCCATCACAGTCCAAACGGCGCTGCCTGCGTCGGGATCATCCACGCGGTAGGTCACGGCTTTCCGGAGGTCAACAGTCGACCGACCGCTTGTCTGCTTTCGGTTCTTATGAAAGACTGATGAATTTTTCTTTACGGTCATGAAAATAGGCGCCACATGTTGAAGATCCATGGACCGGTCGGCGACACATAGTATAGTTCTCGCGAGCCAATCTATCGACGTGCTCTTTGCGCCCGGAAAACTGTATTCGACAAACCCCGCTCTCCCGTTATCGAGATTTTGGCCCGGAAGTAGTTGGCCTATTGTGAGCACTCTAAAGTATTTTCTGACAAATGCCGGAGTAAAGACCTTCCTAAAATCTTCCGATTTTAAAATCCCTCTCCACAACTGCAGTGCACGGGGAGAATTGTCGGCATAGAGAACAGTTGCGCCGGCATAATCGCCGTTAAATGATCCATACTCCTGCAAAGCTTTTGCGATGATCTTACAGGCAGGAGTGAGGTCGAGGGTGTCCACATTGATTGTTGGATCAAGTTGGATCCGCCCCCCCATCGGGATTCCAATGCGGTTATTCATTTCCATGAACGTGGCCTGCGCGGTGCTGGCCGGGGAAACAAAAAACTCCGAGCGCCCACGCTGGTATGCAAAGACGAGCGCATGTTCGATCTTACCGGCCTTAATTTCTTCAGGTCGTATGAGGCCGGCAATTAACGGAAATCCACCTGCCCTCGCACGATGCGCATCGAACTCATGCTCCTGCTCGAACCATGGCTTTTCAACACCTGTTCCTTTTAGATCCGTCGTCGCACCGAGACCGGTCGTCCAATTTCCATCTCTGTTTTTTCGCGTAGCCCACATTCCCCATTCGATCATTTTGGCGGTGTCGACGATCGACATGTGGTTGTCACTGAAATCTCCTGCCGGTGGAGACGCGATAAAATCCGGAAGGATCGGTATCTGGTTCGGCTCGCCGAAACCCCTGCCATAAATACCGGGACGCGAATTGATGACATTGACCTTTGGAACTGTGTCGGAATTGATATAGTAGACCGGAATCGACCAATTGTCGATGTTGATATTGAAGTCTCCTTTGGCGAGGTCATCGATCAGTTGGATCGATTGTGAATCTATCCGGGCTTCGGCAGTAATTTTTTGATTCCAGGGGCTTTCATTGCCGAATGGCCGCCAGGAATTTTGACTCAACGAATCGGCGGTGAATGAGAGAAAGAGGCCGGCAACAAAAAGAATGAACTGTTTCATGAGAGTATGCGGTAGGATAAAAAGAATTAGTGAGCCACCAGAGCAGGTTCACCAGCGTTGCAGAGATGCTGATTGGGCAGGAACTCCTATCATAGAAGCAGATAAGTGTTTGCGATTTCCGTTCTGCTGCTGTTGATCTAACGGAGAACTTCCCGCTTCCTTAAGTTAAGTAAAGAAAGACTGCTGAGCAATGCCCCCAAGAGACTCAGCGCGGCTGCAAATGGAAAAAAGAAAAGTATCTCGTCAATTCCCAAGAAGAGCAGAAAAAGCGAAACCGGAAGAAGTATTTTTGCGGCGATGACGGCGTTCCGATCAGCGAGGTCGGAGAGGATCCAGAGAAGGGCGACGATAAGCAGCAACGAGATCGTTGATGCGTAGCCATACCCGTCGTAATAATCCGCCATACTCCGGACCATCCCCATGAACGGAAACCTCTGGTCCACCATTTGCCGGATTACTTCCTGTTTTGCCGGCTCGGTTGCCTGTTTCCATGTCGCCGCTCCAATGGTGTGTCCAACCACGTGCACGAACATGACGACAGAAGCGATTCGTAACAGGAGCTTTGGTTTCATGACGTTCTATTCGTTTGAGTGGACTGCCACGGTGTTGCCTTCCGTGTCTGTGAAGAACGCCATGTATCCATATTCTTTTGAGATCTGTGTTTTGGGCACCGTAACCTTCCCTCCCGCTTTTGGAATTCGGTCCAATACAAGCTGCAGGTTTGGATTTCCGTTGAGATAGATGAAAGTGCCCGTTGTGCTCGGCTTGTGCATGTGGCTCTGAACCAGTGCACCGCCGACTGTTCCACCAATCCCTTCGGACGGAAACATTGCCATTTGAATCCCCCCTACTTCCATCCGTCCCATCGTGATGTCAAAAATAGTTTCGTAAAATTTCGTCGCCCGATCGATATCGGTCGCGGCAATTTCAAACCAGTTCACGGCATTCGTATCCTTGCTCATTTTCTTGCCCATGGCGTCGCTCCTTCGGAAGATTAAGGTTAAGGTGGAAATTAAGGCTGAGGTGTAGTCATTGGTGGACAAGAAATGCTTATCCTAGCCAATCGGGTTATTCTTATCCTCTTCGATGTCCTTGACACAAAAATAATGAACAACGTAATGTTGTTTCTGTTAATTGATCATTGTCGATTGCTAATTGCCCCCGGGTTTGACAGCCTGATCACCCGCATCCACGTCAGCAATTTTATGAAAGGATACGTCGGATCGACTTCGAAGAAGCGAACCGCAAAGTTCGTTCTGCTCGGAAACTTGTGGTGATTGTTCTGGAAAAGTTCTCCCAGAGTAAGAAAATCAAACGGGATTGAATTTCGCGAACGGTCCCCTGTATCCTTGAAATTCACATAACCATATTTATGCCCGCACCAGTTTACAATCCCTCCGTGGATCGGGCCCATGATGAAATGAAATGGGAGCAGTATGAAAAACCAGAGGTTGGGTGCAAAGAGAACGTAGAATAGGATGTAGAACCCAACCCATAAGAATCTGACAAACCATGCATCCGCAATTCTATCGAACGATTTCCATTCGGGGATATTCTTATCGAAACCTTTTTCAGGTTCAACACGATGGAGCAGGTAATCCAGATAGATGTTTTTTGTGCGCCACATCATCTTGAACATGCTGCGAAAGTAGTGGGGCGAGTGAGGATCTTTCTCTGTATCGCTGTAGGCATGATGCATCCTGTGCATGATCGCATAGGCGCGCGGGTTGAGGAATGAAGACCCTTGTGTGATGAACGTCGCAATGTAGAACGTCCGCTCCCAGAATTTTGACATTGTGAACATCTTATGCGCCGCATACCGGTGCAGGAAGAACGTCTGGCAAAAGAGCGACAGAAACCAGTGTGCGAGAAAGAAGATAACGATGACCATGAGTATCCCTGCAAAATGGATGATGGCGTTTCGCTGCGAGCAGAGTTATTCAGCCTTATGGGTGATGCCTGCAATAAAAAACTAGGTCTGGCGGTCGAAAGAGTGGGAAAAATACAGACAAATCTGGCAATAAAAACCAAAATCCGGCTTTAATCGTTCCTCAACGCCACCTTGTCAAAGTTTAGAACCTTGACAAGGTGGCGGGTGTCACTGCTTAGACTTATCGAGTGCGTCGTAGTACTTCCGGATCAGATCCTGATAGTCTTTAGAATACCCTTCTTCAATAGCCTTCAGGAGATCTCTTCGAAGTTGATTCTGCGCGGATTCATCTTGAAGCTCGGCCGGGCTTTGGCGGACGGGTGTCATTCCCGCCTTCGAGGTACGACGTTGCTCGTAGTCCCGCTCCCGCATTGAAGTTTGCGCATCCAGCAGCCGGGAGAGAATCCTTTGCTGTTGTTTGATCGTGTTCGGGTTGACGTTGTTTTGCTGGAGGTTCTCAACAACTTCTTTCATCTCATCGGCTATTTTTTGAAGATCGCCCATGATTCGGTTTCTCTCAGAACCTCCTTCAGCTTCTTTGTTGAGCTCTTCGAGAGATTTTTGCACCGCACCCTGTTGCCGCGCCAGGCGCGCCATCTCTTGGAGTTGCTGCTGGGAGGGACCTTGACCTTGAGAAAGCTTCTCCGTCTGCATATTAATGCTTTGCTGCTCTCCCGCCATTCTCCGGAGTTGCTGTAAGAGCGAGCCGCCGCCTCCCTGCGATCCCTGCTGCATCGCATCCATGGAGGATTGGGCTACCGACGCTGCCTTGTTCAACGACGCCATCGCGTCTTTCTGCTCCCCGCCCGCCAGCTGGCCGTTCCGTTGTTCCAGCGAGGTCATCGCTTGAGCCATACTCGCCGTTGCTTTGCCGATCGCGCGTCCCATTTCCGGCGTCACCATAAAGGACTTCTGACCGAGTTCCATTAAGTTGTTCGTGATGTTCGCCAGGTCCTCTTGAAGGCCTAATTGCTTTTCGGCGTCGTCTCGAAATTGCGGCGAATTTGGATTGATCGATTGCGATTGATTTTTCAAATCCTCTTCCCGCTGGGAAAGTTCCAGCAGGTCTGTCATGGCTTTTTTCATGCCGTTCATCGCTTCGTTCAGCTGATTGCTCAATAACTGCTCCTGCATCTCCGAGAACTTCTGAGTCATCTGCTGCATAGCCTTGCCGGCTTTTTGCTGTGCTCCTATTGCCTGTTGCGGCTTCTGCAAGCGAAGTTGATTTGCACTCTCTTTTATCGATTGCTCCATGACGCTGTCCTGAGCAGCTTCCTCCGCCTTCTCCAGTTGTTTCATCGGCATATCGGAAGGGAATTCTTCCATCTTCTTTCGCAGCTCCGCAAGCTGCTTCTGCAACTCTGAAAGTTGAGCGCTAATGTCTTCCTGCTTACGGGCAAGATCACTCATCTTCTGCTGGTCCGATTGATTGGACGCGGCAGTTTCTTTCTCCAGGTTTTCCTGCTGCTGTTCGAGGTCTTTGGCGCGCTTGACCATCTCATCCATTTTTTGCTCAACCTGGATTCGCTTCAGCAGCTGCACTGTTCGGTCAATGCTTTGTCGGAAGGACTCTTCGGAAAACTGAACCTGCTGCATGGCCTGGCGCAGTTGATCCGGCGATACGTTCTGCATTGCCTGCTGCATTTTCTTCATTGCTTCTTGAAATTCCGGCGAGTTAATTTGCTGCAGCAATCGCTGGAGCTCCATGTACTTCTCCATGGTTTCGCTGGAGAGAATATTGTTCTTCTCCATATCTTGTGTCATCGCTTCGAGAGACTTGCTGGCGTCGTCGACCTTTTTGGCTAATTCCTGGTACCGTTGAAGGGTCTCTTCGACTTTTTTTTGCTTTTGCCAATCGAGTTGCTGATTCTTCTTCATGTCCTGAGACAGCTCGTCAAGGTTCTTCTTTAAGTCTTGAGCTTCTTCAAGAGATTGATCCATTTTTTCAACAGCTTCGTTCTGCCCCTTATCCGCATCGGCAAAGACTTCATCGAGCGATGGCAAACGGAGGAGGAATGACTCACTGACCCCCTTTTGGGGTCCTGAGATATCGTCGTTGTCAAGCACCTCCGCGTGGTACTCGACGACATCTTCCGGGACCAAACCGAGCGGTGAAACATTCCACTGATATTCGATATCCCCATCGGTCGAATTTCTTACGGAAGGCTCAAGCTTAATTGGAACCGATGAGAAATTCTCCTGAGGCTGCTCGTAGCGCGAATGGATGAGTCGGAATGAGAGCTTCAACCCCGTGAATCCGAAATCATCGTGGATCTTGATCCTCAGCGGAACGTTCATCACGTCGGTGACATCAATATTCCTCCCCGGCTCTGTGATGACAACATTCGGGATCTCATCCGGCAATAGGTCGAGTTTGTATTCAATGGGATCCACATTTCTGACTCCTTCGCTATCTTCCAACACAATATGGTAGGTTGATTTGCGCCGAAGCGTCTGTTCCCCGGCAAATTTCGATTCCCTTTGTGCCAACTGCAGTTCTTGGCCGTCGCTGAAATCGATCCATGCATGCTGCAATTCCTTGCTTACCTCAACCTGCCACTGCATCCGGGTTCCCGCAAGCGCCGTGACTTCCCCGATGTTTTCGTCCAGGCTCTGTTGAGGAAGTCGTGAATATGCCGGAGGCGTCATCTTCACTTTCAACGACCTCACCACAGGTCTGTCTGTGACCCTGACGAAATAATCTCTGCTCTGTATCTTTTCCGCTTCCACGTGATATTCCATCGACTGCCTGAGCGCCCCGAGAGTGAAGTGAAATTGCCCCGACGAATCTACCTTTATCTCAAATTGGTCCTCCGGAGAAGTGTTCGTTTGACGTACAGAAAGAGTGATTGATTTCGGCAAAGCGCGATGGATGGGAGAGGCTCCCTTTCCATTCGCAAGGAGCGAGATAGAAAGAGGAAGAGATTCACCCTTCACGATTTCTGCATCTCCCGGCTGTACGAGAAACACAAATGCAGCCGGAGGCCTGAAGTCGGTACTGAAATTGATCAAGCGATACGCTGCGAAAGGCAGGTCAAATGCCGGCACGACGAATAGAATCGCAGAGCAGACCGCGACAATGGCGAAAATCTTTTCTGAAGATCGAAGGCGCTCGGTGGACACCACTTCGGTAAATCGAACCGAAGCCGCGGCCTTTTGAAGATCGCCAAAAGAGGCATCGATCAACTCAAGCGAATATTCGGGATGAAAGCCTCCCGTCCGTTTCGTTTCCTCGGTCTGTTCATCAAAGATATCAAGAATATTCCGGAGGCGGTCCTTGATGCCGGGAAACTTCTCGCCGACGAGTGGGGCAAATTCTCGCTCCGTCATTCCTTTCAGTAGTCTTGCCCATTGAAGCAGCGGGACTATCACGAACCACGCAGTGAGGAAGACAACGACGATAACACCCGCGCCGAAGAGAAGAGTTCGAATCGTCGAACTGCAGACAAACAGTGCTTCGATGAGCGACAATCCGCTCGACATCCCAACAGCGCTAATCGCCGTAACAATGCAGCCGCGCAAAAAACGGATTCGGTAGAACTGTGCCCTCGCTTCCGCGAGACGACGACGCATCTCGGCATAGATCGGGGTGCTATGGATTTCTCTTTCCGGCATGGAAGGTTAA
>CAYYHS010000129.1:0-6918 GCA_964471785.1 uncultured Chitinophagaceae bacterium | reverse complement strand
GTCGAAGTGTCCAATGAGAAAACAATACAAAAATATTTTTGGGAAACGGCACTAGCGTCCAATAATTCACGCCGGGAGAAACGTCAGTGAGAAGAAAACAATTGATCCAAGAACTCGTAACGAGCCCGGTGCTTGTCCGGCGCGGAGGCGGAGTTAATTTCGAGATGCATCACTTGAAAGCCGTCGTCTTTCTTGTAGGCCGGCCAGTTCGGCAGGCCGGGGCCGTTCGGGTCGCCCGTCTTTGCAAAGTTGGTCCAGTAGGAAGCCATAACTTCCGAGACCTTATAATCCCCCGGCCTCCACGGCAGGTTTTTAGAAGAGAGCACTTGGAAGACGTATTCGATTTCCCCGGCGTGAGGAGCTCTGGGCTCTGCACCTGGCTTTGCGTCCACGGCCAATGGAAGCGTCTGATCGAATTCGTACCGATAGACCGGCGACTCTCCCGTTTTGAGCTGCATGTCTATCCACTTCCACGTTTCGTATCCGTTGGACTTATCGACGGCGAAATCGTGAGCCGCCTGTTTCGCTTCTTCATCCGTTGATGCCGGATATAGTTTTAGCAAGGTGTCGGCGTTGTTGCCGAATTGTTTGTGAGCAAGCGAGACAAGGTTTTTTGCAGTAGGCTCGTCCTTGCCGAAGATGGATTGATAACCGGATTCGTCTTTGTTCCATCCAGCCAATAGAGAGACATGGCTTTGCTTGCCCGCGGCGTAGACCAAAGGACAATCAGCCGGCAGAAAATATCCGTCGATGATGGGCGAGAAGAAATCATGAGGATGTTTCAGAGCCGCATCGAGTATTGCGCCTGCAGGCAATGCGCGAAGGGCTTCAAGGGAAGAAGTTCCTAACTCTGACTCTGCAAACCTCACCCCTATTTCTTCCGCTTCATCACGCGTTTTCGTCGGAGTAGTCGTCTTAAATAGAGCACTGCTCTCGCCGATTGCGCGACGGAAAAGACCATGAGCAAGGGGCGAAGCCATAAGGGCGCAGACGGATGTTGATCCGGCCGACTCTCCGAATATCGTTACATTATCGGGGTCGCCTCCAAAGATGGCGATGTTCTGCCTGACCCACCGGAGAGCTGCGACCTGGTCCAGAAGTCCGTAGTTGCCCGACGCCTCGTGTCCCGATTCTTTGGTGAGCTCGGGATGAGCGAAGAACCCAAAAATTCCCAGCCGGTAATTGAGGCTCACCACCATCACGCCATTCTTCGAAAGATTTCCGGCGTCCTGACGCGGTTCGGAAGAAGATCCGGCCGCAAAGCCTCCGCCATGGATCCAGACCATCACCGGCAACTTGGTCTGCTGAGAATTTTCCGGCATCCACAAGTTAAGGTAGAGGCAGTCCTCGCTCGGCCCGTTGTCGTTGAAAATCATATCGTCGTAAATGCGTCCCTGCATTGCCCGAGGCGGATAATCGACAGATCTGCGCACTCCGGTCCAGGACGGAGCCGGCTGCGGCGCCTTCCAGCGCAGCGGACCGACAGGCGGTGCAGCATAGGGAATACCTTTAAAGGTCCGCACTTTTCCATCCGGACTAACCACTCCCTCGAGAATGCCATTGGCGGTCTGGACCTGAACGTAGCGCAACTGCTGCGCATCTGCGATTTGCGCTCCGAGGAGAAGCGGAATTAAAAATAGATATTTAGGTGGAATAAGTGCCATGTGTTCTCCTGTAATGTTCCGTGGTGATAGTGGCAGCAAGGCTCCCTTTTTCGTCCTTGCTTGGCGATAGAAAATGAGCTTCTGAAAGATCTATTTTAACAGCATTAGTTCTCTTGTGCTAATGAATGTACCAGCCATAAGCTTGTAAAAATAGACCCCACTTGCCAATCTCGACCCGTTGAAGGTTACCTCGTAGTGTCCTGGCGATCTTTGGTCGTTGACCAATGTTTGAATTTGCCTGCCGAGCATATCGAAGAGAGCCAGAGTTACGTGCAGAGGTGTCGGGATGTCAAATCCAATTGTCGTGCTTGGATTAAACGGGTTCGGATAGTTCTGGTTCAGGGCGAAGCTTTCGGGACGGGGGAGGGTCGGCTCTCGAGCTTCCGTCAATACCGAAGCCGTTAGATATATGATGCTGTTCGAACTCGCAGTCGTGTCGAATCCATTTGTCACGCAACCGGTCAGCATGTAGGATCTGAGGGGTTGAATATTTCGCGCATTAACTGTGACGCTTGTATCAATGACGCTGAAAAGCGTGTCGACTCCCGGTCCCCAAAAATGGTTGATGTATGTTAACGGGTGCCCCTGAGGATCGGAAGCTCTTGACCATGTTAATAAAATCTTCTGTGAGAACTGCCTCAGGCTGTCGGCCGGACTCGAACTATAATTGAAGCTCGATGGGTTGTCGGTTGTGTCGCTGTTTTCCGGTTCGCCGTAGATTATTCCGCGTCCTTCAGCCGAGACATAACATCTGCCGTATATTCTTGGATCTCCCGTTATCTGATGGACCCACCCGAATTGATGAGTGTCGTCGTTGATCCTTGTCCACGTTGCGCCCGAGTCATCTGAACGGAAAAATCCCAGGACTCCGCTTACATTCCCGTAGAGATAAATTGCCGGATAACCGCCAGCGTCTTTGGCTTTGCCAAACCCCAATCTGTAAGCTGCTGACACACTGCTCATCTTCGTTGCCGACATCCCCGAATTTATGGACTGATATAATCCGCCGGACCCGCAACAGATCATTAGTTCTCCCTCATAGCCAGGTGCAGCCGAGACATTACCGTCCTGCGATTGGCTGACTGCTGGCAATCCTGTGACTCCCGAGTTAAAGGTTTTCCCTCCGTCGGTGGAGACCCAAAGTTGCCCCGAACCTCCGGCGTATGCATAGAATTTATTCGGGTTCACCCTGTCTGCGACGGGGGGTACGAGCGGCACCCCACCGCCGCACTTCGTCCATGTTTTTCCGTAGTCCGTAGAGTACGACATCGCTGCACCTGTTGGTCCCCAGACTATCGACTCTCCATTAGCAGAAATTGCGATTGCCCATGAGCCGCCCGCAGTCGTTCCGGTCGGATAGCTGGCACCAGCTCGGCCAGAAGTAAAATCGCGCCACGTTTTACCCCCGTCGGTTGAATACGCGCCGTACGGCGACGAGTTATATGCCTTGACAATTCTCGACGGAACTTTTCCTGCGAACGCGATTGATAACGTAGTTCCCTTGGGGGGCGAGTACCTGTTCGGAGGTGAAACGCCGACATCTGTGTGCTTAAACCCGTCATAGTCTCCCATCGCGGAGAGCAACGGCACAAAAGGAGGACTTACTATTTGCATCGGCACAGTTTCTTCCAGATTCTGATCTTTGAAATACCATTGCGGTGTCGATGAGGTGAAATTGTCGGATGCCCAGATTCCGAACCCCGTACCAAACATAACGTTGCTCGAATCAAAAGGATCCATTGCAATTGATCCAAGCCAATGCGGAGTGACGGTTGCAGTGTACGGCGCAAAGCTATGATCCAAGGTTGCGTTCGTGAGACGAGTTATCCATGTCGCGCCGGAGTTTGTCGACATGTAAACTTCGTCCATAGGCGACCAACGATCGAGTGTGCTTACGACGATGATGCTCGGATTCCTGGGATACAGGGATATGCCGCTGAAGCCGTACGATCCGGACGAAGGAGAGATGTTCGTCCACTTGCCTGATGGAATTGCATACTTCCACACCGATCCCGCAGTTGCACTGTTAGGACCCTGATAATTTGCAAAAGTGATATAGAGGAGTGTGTCGGAAATAACGGCTCTTATCGCCATGACGCCGGTCGGTTGTCCCGGCACGAGCGACCATGAGATGCCTCCGTCATCGCTGCGATAGAGACTCTGGCCGCCCGAATTGACGGCAGCAGCAAAGATACGCTGGGTTGGATTTCCGGAGGAGGAACTCGCCGGATCGAAGAGAACGAAGTTGACGTTCGTCGGCGAGAAGGATGACATTTTTGTCCAGGTCGCGGCAAAGTCAGTCGACTTCCATAATCCGTTCGCCGTAGTTCCCATAATGAGGACCGAGTCGGCATTCGGGTCAACTTGAAGCCGTTCGCCTGCTCCCCGTCCGTCTTCGTTCCCTCCGATTTTTACTGGCAGAGGATTAATCGTCCAGGAATTTCCCTTGTTTGTGGAAGCAAGGACGGCGCCTGTTCCGGCCCACGACTGCGTGTACTTTCCGCACTCCATGTAAACGCGATTTGTGTCCTCAGGGTCGACGGCAATCGAGAGGATACCCATGTAATCCGAATTTGTTCTGTCCATCATATCGGTTAATGGGATCCACATCCCCCCGGAATTATCCCATCTGTAGGCGCCCCCCATGTCTGTACGGGCGTACGCAAGACCCCGTGCAACGGGATGGTAAATGATACCCGGGACGAAACCTCCACCCCCCGCGATGACACTCTTCCAGGAATATCCCGATTGTGCGGATGTACTGTCGTGCAGGAAATGCAAGGTAAGAAAAGTAAAGACTGCTATTGCGAATAGTTTCGGCAACCGATTTAGTTTTCTGATAAGCATTATGACTACCCTCTGTTTTCTAGTTTGATCAAATCGGATGTATCACTTGGTCTTTGCAGTCATTAGTAACCCTCTGTTTACTTCCTCCAGGAGTTGGCGTGCAGGTTGAAAATCCGGCGTTGCCTTTAACAACTCCTCAAGCCGTGCTTTCGCTTTTTGGAATTCACCGGCTTTTGCATAGGCGAAACTGATTGCATATCCATTCTGGAGCTTCTCTTTCGGGCTCTGGGCAAAACCATCGACCTTTTCGTAATAGACCAGTGCACCGGTCGCATCTCCTTTTTGCATCAGGACATCCCCCAAAGTCCGGGAGGCCTGAATAGTGGGATAAATTTCCAGGGAGCGGCGAAGAACGGCGGCCATTTCGTCAAAACGGCGCTGGCGGAAATTAACGCGGGCGAGGTCCATGTAAAGCTCCAGGTCAAGCGGGATTTCGCTCACAAGCGCTCTGTCTTCCTGCTCCACCAGATTCCAATCGCCCCGCCGTTGATAGAACATAATCGCTTTGGCGTGAGCTTGCCGCCAATCAAGCCGTCCTGCAGCTGCATCGTCTGCGATCGCGTTGAGTGTGTCGCCGTCGGGGACCGGCGGAGCAGTCCTTTCACCTTCTCTGAAAGGCCAGCCGGAAGTGAGAATCTTCGTGTGGCGCCTCGCAATCCGTTCGTCGAGATCTGTGATGACGCGTTTATCCCAGAGGGTCTCGTCGCTGACTGTGTCTGCAGTCTGCCACTCTTCCCGAGAGGCGAGGAGTCCGTGAGCCCTCATAGCGCGGGCATAGTCCTTTGCTATGAGAAAATATCCGCGAGCATTTGGATGAAGATGTTCGGTGATGAGGTTGTATCCGATCAGCGAGTCCGGCGAGCTCGATGTGAATGCATTTTCAATGTCCGCAACATAACATCCGTTGCCGTCGTCCAGAGAACGAATCAGATCGTTGAATTTCGTGTCGGTCCGGAACTTGAGCTCGTCAAAATCCCTTGCAAGAGCATACTCGTGTAACGCCTCCTGGAACCTTCGTTGTCGATCGAAGCATTGTGCCAGGCGATAGTGCGCGTCGGCAAAGAGAGAATCGCAAAGGATGGCCGATTGAAAAGCAGCTTCCGCAGAGTCGATCATGTTTTTCGCCAGGAACTGAGTACCAGCGTCGAAGTAAAGTTGAAACTCCCTGATCTGGGCTCCGGTCATTTCTGGCGCATGCTCTGAAACGAACGGAGGTTGTTGGCGAAGGTTCGAAACCTGAGTGCCGAAGATAATAGGCACATGAGCCGACCGGCAGTATTCCGCCAGACGATTGATGTTGTCCCTGAAGATCGAGTAGGCTGACTGATGCAACTGATTGCCGTACCGGACGTACCTTCCCCTGGCCAGCGTTTCCATTTCGGTTCCTCGCGCGGGGAGTTCAGTTCCACCCGTGAAGAATCCTGAGGTTTTCTCGATTGTATTGCGAATGAGTTGAAACGTTTTGAGATGAACCGCTCGGAGTAATAAGAGCGTGACAAAGCGTGATGAGCCTGCGGTCTGGTTTGAAGCTACGCCGAGCGCACCGTAGAACTCGTTGTGACCGTCGTAATCGATGATCAGATCCGGCTGGTACTCAGCGAGTTCACGGCCGATGTCGAGGGCAGTGTAGCTGTTCGTGGCGGTCATGCCGAGGTTGATGACTTCCACCTCCCTCTGCGGAAAGAGCGTTCTCAGTCTCTGCTCCAGGAATGCCGAGAACGCCCCGTTATAATAGTATGGGAATCCGACTGTCGTCGAGCCGCCGAGAACAAAGATGCGATAAGTCCCATTTGGTTTCGGGACTCTGAAATAGTCTGGCGACGTGGAAGGAGCGAAGTGAGAGGTTCCAAAATATCGGAACTTTACGTCATGGTTCATTCGCAGAAAAATCTCTCCTCTAATGGTCTCCCTTTTGAAAAGCGAGATGTCGGTTCCGTAATCGAACCACCGCAGAGCGAGTTCAACGGAGGCAAAAAGGGCGAAGGGCAAGAGCGCTGTCAATCCCCAGAAGACGAGCCTCTTGGGGGTGGGCAGGGGCTTTCTGTTTTCGATCCGACTCTTAATCACGTTCACTGGCTCCGGAGGCCGCTTCGTCTAAGTTCGGCCAGGATTAGCTATCGAGGCTTGTGTCTGGGTTAACAGGTTTGTTGAATATGCCCGCGAGATTAATGTTCCATCTTCTGACGGAATCTTGGCAATCAGTCCTCAGAAAGTACTTGGTGTGCTCTCCAGAAAGTAGAATTGAAGTAGGTATCATATAAAGGAATTTTCCACTGGAAATACTGAGCTGGCGAAGAGTATGGAAGAGCGGTCATCTTCTTCAGTCCGTGCGCCGAGCACCTATATAGAAGAGGGTTTGGAGGGGACTGCGAGGTTGAATTCCGCCCAGAGACCCCAAAGCAGGACG
>CAYYHS010000128.1:0-6924 GCA_964471785.1 uncultured Chitinophagaceae bacterium | reverse complement strand
ATATCACGGGTCAGGTGCTGTGCGTTGACGGGGGCATGGCAATGTAAGTGTGGAGTAACGTGGGTATTAACATCATCTAATCAAAGGAGATACTTTTATGGCTGACGTATCCGCAAAGGTAAAGGAAATCATTGTGAACAAGCTCGGCGTTGACGAAGCGCAGATTACGCCTGAGGCATCGTTTACGAACGACCTCGGCGCAGATTCATTGGACACCGTGGAACTCGTTATGGAATTTGAAAAGGCTTTTAATCTTCAGATACCGGACGAAGATGCCGAGAAGATTTCAACAGTTGGCGATGCGGTGAAGTATTTGTCGGCAAAAGTTGCTTAAGAAGGTTGTACGAAATACCTAATCGAGTGATGACGTAATGTCCGCCGTGTGCGGACATTACGTTCTTTCACACCTGATGAACAAGAAGCAGAGGAAGAGGCTATGTCGTTTAACGGAAAAGCGCGTCGCGTCGTCGTAACGGGAATGGGTGCGGTGACGCCGATTGGCCTCACGGTGCAGGATTTCTGGAAGAATGCCCTCGCCGGAGTCAGTGGCGCTGCTCCGATTACTTATTTCGACACGACGCAGTACGATACGAAGTTCGCGGCAGAATTGAAGGGGTTCAACCCGTTAGACTACATGGACAGGAAAATGGTCCAGCGCGTTGATCCTTTTACGCAGTACGCCCTCGCAGCGGCTGCCGGGGCAGTGAAAGATGCGGAGATAGATTTTTCAAAAATTTCTCCAGACCGGGCAGGAATAATCTTCGGTTCGGGCATCGGCGGAATGCTAACGTTTATGCGCCAGCATGAGACGCTCGTCGAAACCAAAGGTCCCCACCGCATCAGCCCGTTCTTTATCCCCATGATGATCGCCGACATCGCGGCCGGACGTATTTCCATGAAGTACGGTCTGAAGGGACCGAACTACGCGACGACCTCCGCCTGCGCTACGGCCTCCCATGCCATCGGCGATGCATTCATACTTATCCAACGCGGTGATGCGGATATCATGTTCAGCGGCGGCTCGGAAGCGAGCATTTGTCCGATGGGGATCGGCGGTTTCAATGCAATGAAAGCGCTCTCGACCCGGAACGATGAGCCGGCGAAAGCGAGCCGGCCGTTCGATAAAAATAGGGATGGCTTTGTGATGGGAGAAGGGGGAGGAGTTCTGATCCTGGAAGAGATCGGCCACGCCGTCAGACGAGGCGCGAAAATTTATGCCGAGATCGCGGGTATCGGATTCACTGCCGACGCACACCATATTACCGATCCGGCTCCGGGAGGTGAAGGGGCCGTTCGTTCGATGAGGGCTGCGATTCGCGATGCGGGGGTCGTTCCGGAAGAAGTGGATTACATCAATGCGCACGGAACATCTACTCCGGCAAACGACCGGAACGAGACTGCCGCGATGAAAACTGTTTTCGGCGAGCATGCTAAAAAACTCGCGGTAAATTCCACAAAGTCGATGATTGGACATTTGCTCGGAGCTTCGGGAGCGGTGGGATCCATCGCGACGGTCATGACCCTCGTGGAAAACAAGATCCATCCCACCATCAACTATGAGACCCCCGATCCGGACTGCGATTTGTATTATGTCCCCAATACCTCCATCGAAAGAACGGTAAACGTGGCATTGTGTAACACGTTTGGTTTTGGCGGACACAACGCGACATTGCTCTTTAAAAAATATCGGGGGAATTAAGAGGATCGTAACGGTGTGAGCAGTTTACGTCGATGGATTCAGAAAGTTCTTCGGATTATCCCTGCGCCTCCTGCGCCACCCCTCTCTGATTTATACTCCAGGGTTGATTTTCAACGATTAGAAGCGGCTCTCAACTATCGCATTCAGTCCAAGAGCCTTTTCCTTCACGCGGTGTTGCACAGATCGTATCTGCAATTTGTCGAGCAGCCGAACCTTCACTCAAACGAACGTCTCGAATTCCTCGGCGATTCGATCTTGAATATGGTTGTCGCTGAGCGCTTATATTCCAAATATCCAGACGCAGAAGAAGGGGAACTCACGGTGATGCGTGCCCGCATGGTCAATCGTAAAGCTCTCGTGACGTACGCCAAGAAGATCCTCCTGCGCGATTTTCTTCTCCTCAGCAACAGCGCATCACAGGCCGCAGAAAAAGGGGCAGACACGATCCTCGCCGATGCCTACGAGGCCATGATCGGGGCGGTGTACCTGGACGGCGGACTGGAAGAGGCTAAACGGTTTGTCCATCGCCAGCTGGACAGCGCCATTGCGGAAGGAACCCTTCAGGATGCGGATGACAATTACAAGAGCGCACTGCTCGAATATGCCCAGGCAAACGGCAAGGCTCTCCCGCGCTATACCATCACGAAAGAAGAAGGACCCGATCACGACAGAACATTTACGGTCGAGGTGACGGTTGGCGAGGGAATGTGCGGCACCGGCACCGGGAAGAACAAAAAAGAAGCTGAACAGGCCGCTGCCGAAAACGCTCTCGACAATGTCGCGAAAAAACAGACGCCCGTATCGTAAAGGCCGTTTGTTTCCTAACTGAAAATACTCAACGTTTAATCCGATTTCCGCTACCATGCAAAACGATATTTTTCAAGAAAACGATTTTAAGTCCAGGCATCTGGGTTCGGGTGCCGAGGAACTCGACGCTATGCTGAAGACGATCGGCGTCGGTTCCCTCGATGAGCTGATCGATCAGACGATTCCCACCAGCATCCGGACCAATCAGGCGCTCGCACTCCCTCCCCCGACGAGCGAATACCGCTATCACCACGAGCTCCGGTTGATTGCGCAGAAAAACAAAGTGCTCAAGTCCATGATGGGACTGGGATACTATGGATGTGTTACTCCCGGCGTTATCTTGCGCAACATCTTTGAGAATCCAGGGTGGTATACGCAGTATACACCGTATCAACCGGAAATCTCGCAAGGGAGGCTCGAAGCACTTCTTAACTTCCAAACAATGGTTGCAGATTTGACGGGTATGGAAGTTGCCAATGCTTCTCTGCTCGACGAAGGAACGGCTGCGGCGGAAGCCATGTCGATGGCATACGGAGTCGTCAATAAGAAGACGGGGAGCGATTCGCGAAACCGCTTCTTTGTCTCGGCAGGATGTTTCGCTCAGACGATTGAAGTGGTCCGAACGAGGGCTGAAGCGGTCGGGATAGAAATCGTCATCGGCAATTATGAAGATGCGGGTATCGATTCGTCGTACTTTGGCGCGCTTGTCCAGTATCCGGACGAACGCGGCGGAGTTACCGATTACCGGGAGTTCATTTCGAGAGTGCATGCCCACGGAGCGATGGCCGTCGTCGCGGCTGATCTCCTGAGTCTGGCGTTGCTGGTTCCTCCGGGAGAATTCGGCGCCGATGTGGTGGTGGGGTCGACGCAGCGGTTCGGGGTCCCGATGGGTTACGGAGGACCGCATGCTGCTTTCTTTGCGACGAAGAACGAATACATCAGACACATGCCGGGACGCATCATCGGCGTTTCGGTCGACGCCCAGAACAACAGGGCATACCGGATGACGCTCCAGACACGCGAGCAACACATCCGGCGTGAAAAAGCAACTTCCAATATCTGCACCGCGCAGGCACTTCTTGCTGTCATGGCAGGAATGTATGCGGTGTATCATGGTCCTGTGGGAATAAGAAAAATAGCGACGCGAATTCATGCACTTGCCGTTATCCTGGAAGCAGAACTCAAGGAACTCGGATATAAGCAATTGAACTCCGTCTTTTTTGACACACTGGCGGTCGAGACCGGGAAGAACTCAGGATCTATTTCTGACGCCGCTGTCAAGGCCGGGTTCAACGTGCGGCGAATCGATGAGGATCATATCGGTCTCTCGCTCGATGAAACAACCCAGATCGAGGACGTGGTTGCAGTAAAGGAACTCTTTGCTCATGCCGTCCGGGCTTCCCACAATCACGATGTGCTGGAGCAGAAATATTCTTCTCTGCGTCCGGAGTATCCGGAGAGATTCAGACGCACGAGCGCATACCTTCAACATCCTATTTTCTCGATGCATCATTCAGAATCTGAAATGATGCGGTATATCAAGAGTCTGGAGAACAAAGATCTATCGCTGATGCATTCGATGATTCCGCTCGGCTCGTGCACGATGAAGTTAAACGCCGCCGCAGAACTGATACCGGTCAGCTGGCGGGAGTTCGCCCATATGCACCCTTTTGCCCCGATCGACCAGGCGGAAGGATACCAGCAAATTTTTCGGGAACTGGAGAGTGCTTTGTGCGAGGTGTCCGGATTGGCCGGCGCCTCGTTACAGCCGAACTCGGGAGCGCAGGGAGAGTTTACGGGTTTGCTGGTCATCCGTGCCTACCATGCCGACAGGGGAGACGGAAAGAGGAAGATAGCCCTCATTCCTTCCTCGGCGCATGGCACAAATCCGGCGAGTGCGGTAATGGCAGGGCTGAAAGTTGTTGTCGTCGCTTGCGACCAGGAAGGCAACATCGACGTCGACGATCTGAAGGCGAAGACCGCCCAGTACAAAGACGAATTAGCCGCGTTGATGGTGACCTATCCATCGACGCACGGAGTTTTCGAGGAGAAGATAAGGGAGATTTGCGATGTCGTTCATGCGCACGGCGGCCTGGTCTATATGGATGGAGCAAATCTGAACGCGCAAGTCGGCCTCACGAGTCCGGGATTCATCGGAGCCGATGTCTGCCACATCAATCTGCACAAGACATTCAGCATCCCGCATGGCGGCGGTGGTCCAGGGATGGGACCTATTTGCGTGGCAAAAAAACTCGTTCCCTATCTTCCGGGGCATCCTGGAATCAAAGCGGCCGGGCAAAAAGCGATTCGGGCGGTTGCTTCTGCACCGTGGTCCAGCGCAAGCATTCTGCTTATTACGTACGGATACCTCCGTATGCTCGGAGCAGAAGGAGTACGGGAGGCAACGAGGTATGCCATACTCAATGCGAATTATCTTAAGGCGAGGCTCGAAACGCATTTCCGCATTCTCTATCAAGGAAAAAACGGCAGAATCGGTCATGAATTCATTCTCGATATGAAGGAATTCAAGGAAAAATATCGAGTCGATGTAGAGGACATTTCGAAGCGGCTCATGGACTACGGTTTTCATGCCCCGACGGTCTCATTTCCCGTTCACGACACTCTCATGGTCGAACCGACCGAAAGTGAATCGAAGGCAGAACTCGACAGGTTTGTGGATGCGCTGATATCAATCAGGAAAGAAATTGAGGAAATCGGTACGGGAGCAGCCGATCCGGTTGACAACGTCTTGAAGAACGCTCCGCATACGGCTGCCGTAGCGACGGGAGACGATTGGGCGCATCATTATTCCAGAACGAAGGCGGTGTACCCAGTTCCGACAATCCGCTCGCATAAATTCTGGCCGAGCGTGGGCCGGCTCAACAGCACGTATGGCGATAAAAACATCGTCTGCAGCTGCCCGCCGATTGAATCGTACGCGGATCAGGAAGCCCCATGATTACGGACGACGACGGCATCGCAGCGATACTCTCTTCTGCCGCAACGATTGCGGTCGTCGGAGCATCGCCAAAGCCCTGGCGTGACAGCGGATCGATCGCCCAATTTCTTGCGGGAAAAAAGTATCGCGTCTATCCGGTCAATCCGAAATACCAGGAGGTTCTGGGAATGAAATGTTATCCAGACCTGAAGTCACTTCCCGAAAAGATAGACATCGTTGATGTTTTCCGGAATTCGAATGAAGTGGATCCGGTTGTCGAGGAGGCGATCTCAATCGGCGCAAAATGTATCTGGATGCAACTCGGCGTCGTGAATGAGTCTGCAGCAGGAAGAGCCGAGGCGGCCGGTATTCAGGTGATCATGGATCGTTGCATCGCAATCGAGCATCGTGCCTTGATGCGGTAATAGTGTTATCGCACGTTGAATGCAGACTTGAACTCAGGACATCCGCTCAAGTCTTTTTTTTTATTTCCTGGAAGCCAATGAGTTATCGCATCGTGCTCGCTCTTCTTCCCATCCTCTGGACTCCGCTCCTTTCGCAGGATTCGACGCACGTCATCCCATATGATTTTCCTGACTCTACGCTCCACGTTTCCAGTATCATCTTTGTCGGCAATGACCTCACGCAGGATTTTATCATAGAACGCGAAATGTCGCTGAAGCCCGGCTCCCTGCTGACGAGAGACGCGGTCGCGTTCGATATTGACCGCATCTACAGCCTTCAGCTTTTCAACAGGGTCGATATACAGATTGTCCCGGATTCGTCGACCGCGACGCTAGTCGTACTCGTCAGCGAGCGATGGTATTTTTACCCATTTCCAATCCTCGGAATCAGGGATCATACATGGGCCCACGTCTATTACGGCGCTGGAGTCGTCCACACTAATTTTCGGGGACGAAAAGAACTGGTAAGCTTTCAGGGGGCGTTGGGCTATAACCCTTACCTTTCTGTGCAGTACACGAACCCGGTAATCGACCGGGTGCACAATTTGTACTTCTCGACTCGCTTTTCATACTCCCTTGTCAGGAACCAGAGTCTCGTTTCGCTTATGAACGCCCCCAACTTCGACCAGAGGCTGGAAGACGCCCAAGTTACTCTCGGTAAAAGATTCTCGTTGTTCAGCACGGCTACCGCGACTTTCGAATATACTCACCTCAGCGTGACGAATAACTTAGCGGGGCGAACGTTGTCGCCGGATGGCACGGACCAATATTTTTCACTGAACTTGCTGTATACATACGACACCCGCGACCTCAGCGAATATTCAAGCAGGGGCACGCTGGCAAGAATCGGCGTCTCCAAGTACGGAGTGGACGATCAGTACGTCGACTACCAAAGGTACTCGATCGATTTCAGGCGCTATATTCCGATGTATCTTAATTCATCCTTTGCTTTTCGCGTGTTCGGCAGTGCGGTACAGGGAGGGGATGTTCCTAATTACGGACATGTGTTCTTTGGA
>CAYYHS010000127.1:0-6936 GCA_964471785.1 uncultured Chitinophagaceae bacterium | reverse complement strand
TCGTTTCGCCGAAGATCCATGTGTCCGCGAACGTCATAAGTGCGACCAGCGGGGGATGATCGACATACCCAAAATCGAGATGCTTGCTGCACGCAAAATAATAGAGCTCATCGCCGAAGAAACCATAACGGCCGGCAGTTAAGAGGGTCAAAAGAAGGAAACATGATGCTGCGACAAGCGGGATCGTCAGAACTCGCCGGAGTGAATCCTGAATATCGGAGGAATACTTTTCGACGTCGCTGATCATTTGAGACGTGTTGCCAGAAGGGAGTGGGTAATTGTCAACATTAATCTCCGGTTGGCCGGATAGCGCTGGTCTCGACCATCAGCATCACGGTCTTGTGAGGGGCTCTCGTCCGGTGCATCACTCCTCGTGAGATTGTCATTCCCTCGAAGGGATTCAACGTAATTGTTCTCTCTTCAAGGTCGATCAAGAGCTGACCTTCGAGAACGAAAAAAAACTCATCGTCCTTATCGTGCTTATGCCAATGATACTCTCCTTCGATGATTCCCACCCTCACAACGCTGTCATTTACCTTTGTGAGAGTTTGATTGAACCATTTGTCGCGGCATCCTTTGACTATTGCAGGAATATCTATGATTTCGAAATGTCTAAATCTTATATCAAGGTGTGTGGAGTAGGGGTATTCCTTTGTCATTGAGCCTCTCTTCTATTGAGTGATCTCTTGTGTTTGTGCAGTTCGGATGAAGTGAATGGTTCCGTCGATGCCTTGGATGGATGGCGCAGCGCTCTTGAAATGTTGAGAATCGTGGGATCTTCCCCTGGTTAATCCCTTGAAAAAAGAAGGTTTTCGTTGGGAAGAGATTTTTTCCTCCGTTCCAAACTTTGTTTTATGGGGCAAATATCGGCATTAGCTTATGAATAATCAACCAATTAGCTGGTTTTTGTCAACTTCAAGCCACGGTGATGTTGATTAACTTCTTTGACAGATGAAACTAACTGACCCCAAACCAATGTTAGTATCAGTGAGTCTAAACTTGAGCCCATCCCTTCGATAAGGTTATTACTATAGAGCGGAGAAGATATGAAGAACTATGTTTCCAACGAGGATAAGTCGGCAAGAATGTTCGATTCCGAGTTCTTGGAGCTCTTCACGCATATTCATCCTGCGCTCCCCCTTATTATTTTCGTTCCGGTGGTTTTCTATTCGCTCTACATGGCCCAGATGTATTCCGGGCCTGTGTATCGAGTTATGTTGTTCGGTGCCGGCCTGCTTTTTTGGACGTTGACGGAGTACTTGCTCCATCGTGAAATTTTTCATCTCGTACCGAATAGCATCTGGGGAAAGCGGCTCCACTTCATCATGCATGGAGTTCATCACGATTACCCGAACGACTCGCGACGGCTCGTCATGGCTCCTGCGATTAGCATACCACTTTCAGTTCTCTTTTTCCTGCTGTTTAGGGTTGTCTTTGGGACGAAATATTGCTACCCTTTCTTTGCCGGATTTATCAGCGGTTACCTCTGTTACGACATGATGCATTATGCAATCCATCACTTCCCGATGAGGAGTAAGATCGGCAACTACCTGAGAAGGCACCACCTCCGGCATCATTATATGGATGCCGATATTAACTACGGGGTGAGTTCGCCGGTATGGGATGTTGTTTTTAAGACACTGAACGACGAGGAGGGAGAAGAGCGTGTCTCCGATCGCATCGATCTCGGGATGCCGAACAGAAACTGAGGGGAAATGCTGGGGGAGGAAGGGAAGCTGCGATGAAGTCATATGTGACGCTTAACGTCTCGGATGACACAGAGATGCGAATGTACACCTCCCGCCCTGTGACCGCAGGAAAAAATCCGGGCATCATCGTCTTCCAGGAGGCGTTTGGCGTCAATGCACATATTCGGGATGTTGCCGACCGATTTGCACGTGAAGGGTATGTAGCGGTGGCGCCCGAAATGTTTCATCGCACAGGGGCAGGATTCGAGGGAGACTATAAAGATTTCCCGGCGACACAGAAACACTTCGCAGGGGTCAAGGAAGAGAGCGTCGGGGCCGATATTCTTGCGGCATACGAGTGGCTTGTGAAAGATGCCTCGGTAGACCGGGACCGAACGGCATGTATCGGTTTTTGCATGGGGGGACGCTTTGCATTTCAGGCGAATTCTATCGTTCCGGTAAAAGCAGCAGTCAGCTTTTATGGATCCGGCATAGCCGAAACATTTCTCAACCGGGTTCCCAGTCTCCATGGTGCCGCTCTCATGTTCTGGGGAGGCCGCGACAAACGTATTCTGCCGGAACATATTCATTCCATCGTCGTCGCTCTGCGGGCCGCAGACAAAGTATACACAAACATCGAGTTCTCTCAGGCAGAACATGGTTTCTTTTGCGACGCTCGTAGCGCATACCATAAAGAATCTGCCGAACAGGCGTGGCCGCTTCTCCTTAATTTTCTTAGAACACACTGCGGGCAGTAAGCCGCGGCATAGAAAGCGATCCTAGAGTATTACCTCTAACTTGTCGGTGGATCTGTCACGAATAACGACACGCGGGTTGCTTTGGGAAAGCATCCATTCATCACCTCAACGCACTGGGGACCTCCGATGACGGTGGAACATTCATTAAATCATCCCAACGATTCTGCCGCTACGTGAAAAGAAAATTCGCCGAGGGGATTTTGGAAATGATGGACCGTCCGGATGCGAACCGGACTGTCCTGGAAGACGACCTTCGCAATCTTCGCATTATTAATCGATACTTTGGCGGATTATCGGCTTTGCGGAAGGCCGCCCTGCCGCTTGGTTTGAAGAAGAATCCCGGCAACACTATCACCATCCTTGATCTCGGAACGGGCTCGGGAGATCAACCCCTTTCACTCGTTCATGCATTCCGGCGTGCCGGCAGAAGTGCCCACGTTACAGCCGTCGACAGAAATGAAATAATGCTCCAATCGGCTCGGTCATATGTCGGCAACGTTGACGAGATTCAATTCGAGCGACGGAATATTTTGGAACTGCCGTACGAAGATCGGGCGTACGATATTGTCACCTGCTCACTGGCCATCCATCACTTCACGAAAGAAAACGGGATTAGACTCCTCCGCGAGATGGACCGGCTAAGCAGCATCGGGTTTGTCGTGAATGATCTGTCGAGGAGCTTCGTAGGAGCCGTATCGGCATGGGTGTATAGCAGGCTCACGACCCGAAACCCAATGACGAGGTATGACAGCGTCCTGTCCGTTTTACGTGCGTATCAAAAGGACGAATTGCATGCAATGGCGGCCGAGGCAGGAATTCAGCCGGTCAGAATATTTTACGCACCGTTGTTTCGCCTGGTAATGGTAAAGGAAAAGTGATGCAAAAGGAGAACTCCATTATTATCAAGACGGCGCGCAGCCGCATCTTTGAGACTGCCGCCGACTTGTCCCAGTGGCCCAGAATATTGCCGCATTATCGATGGGTTCGTTATTTAGCAAAATCTCCTCGCAAGAATGTTGTCGTTATGGCAGCAAAAAGAGGGTGGATTCCGATTACTTGGACATCGGAAGAAGAAATAGACCGCGATCGATTCGAAGTGAGGTTTCATCACCTTAAAGCGTTCACAAAGGGAATGGATGTCGTCTGGAGTTTCAAGGAAGCAGACGAAGGTGTTTTGGTGACAATATCTCACGAACTGAAACCGACTATTCCCATCATCGGAAAGTTTGTGGCCGATCGGATCATCGGAGATTTCTTTATTCATTACGTCGCGAATGAAACTCTCAAACACATGAAGCTTTATCTTGAATCGGACCACTCACGAAAATCGGCCTCATGAACTGCAGAAGCCGAATGATCGATGAACGGACCCTATAAGGAATTTGTTGAACCATGAAGAAGAAAAGAGTAGTTATTACAGGCCTCGGCGCACTTACCCCCATCGGTCACGGCAAGGAGGGCTTCTGGGATGGAATAAAAACAGGACGGAACGGCATCCGGGAGATTACGCGGTTCGATACGTCACAGATCAAAACGAAGGTTGCCGCTGAGATCGTCGATTTTGATCCGCTCAATTTTTTTGACGGCAAAACAGCCAGGCGGATGGATCGGTTTGCCCAACTTGCACTTGCAGCGGCGGGAATGGCAATCGACGATGCAAAGCTTAACCATGACCCCAAAGTTCCGCAAGAAAGAGTCGGCGTAACATTCGGGACGGCTCTTGGAGGAGTCGCGGGTGCGGAGGTTCAGCATGAGCGCTATGTGAAGGAAGGTATCAAAGCAGTTGATCCCAACCTTGCCTTGACAGTTTTCGGCGGAGCGGGCTCGAGCAACATCGCGATTTCGAACGGATTTACCGGTCCGAGCAATGCCAACTCAAACAGCTGCAGTTCCGGGGCAATCGCGATAGGAGAAGCGTACCGCTATATCGGCGACGGTTACGCCGATATCATGATTGCCGGCGGCGCCGAGGCTCCTCTCTATGCATTGACCTTTAGCGCGTTTACCATCATCCGTGCGATGAGCACCAATCCCGATCCGGCTGTTGCATGTAAACCGTTCGACCTTCACCGTGATGGATTTGTCATGGGAGAAGGCGCAGCGGTACTTGTGCTCGAAGAATTGGGGTCCGCAATCCGAAGGGGAGCTAATATCTACGGCGAAATTCTCGGCTACTCATGCAATAACGATGCGTTCCATCTTATCCAGCCGCGCCCCGATGGCGCCTCGGCCATTCGCGCAATGAAAGATGCTCTCTCCGATGCGAAGATCACTCCGGCAGATATCGGTTACATCAACGCCCACGCGAGTGCTACTCAGCTCAATGACAAGTGTGAGTGCGGCGCGATTGCAAAAGTATTTGGTGCCAAGGCGTCGGGCATTCCGGTAAGCGGTACTAAGTCGATGCATGCTCACGCACTCGGGGCCACCGGCGCTCTCGAGGCGGTTATTTGCTCCCTGATCTTCCAAAAAGAATACCTCCCGCCGACGATTAACCTCACGGTACAAGATCCCGAGTGCGATATGGATTGTGTGCCAAATGTCGGCCGCTCCGCCCGAGTTGATTATATCCTTTCTAACTCTTTTGGCTTTGGCGGCATTAATGCGGCGCTGGTGTTCGGCAGGTACGATCAATGACAATCTATCCAGAGACTCATTTCGATGTTGCCGTCGTGGGAGCGGGGCCGGGGGGTTCTTCATGTGCGGCCATGCTGGCCCGCGACGGGGTTACAGTTCTCTTGATTGATAAAGCGACATTTCCGCGGGATAAAATCTGCGGCGATTGCATAAATCCACGATCGTGGAATTTGTTTCGGCTGCTCGGCGTCGAGAACGAAGTGGCAGAGAGCAGTCAGATCATCGAGCGGATTACAATTTCTTCGCGCACTGGCAAAGTGTTGAGCCTTTCCGTTGAGAAGTCGCTGGGAAAATTTCCATTCTCTTTGGGCAGCCCTTTCGTTGCGATGAAACGAAGCAGGCTCGATTCAATCTTGCTTCAAAGGGCAATCCGAAATGGTGCAACATTTCTTCAGGCAACCGCACTTGAGTCGATCGGAGGCGGACGTAACTCAAATGAGGAATGGCTACTTTCGTTGAGATCGGTGGAGCGGGGGAGTGGTCAGAATGTCTACTGCAAGTACCTCATCGGAGCCGATGGCCGGAATTCGCGCGTCGCGAGTCTCCTAAGGCCTATTGGGAAGAGGAGGAGCGAAGAGATCGAAGGCGAGTCTGGAAGAGTGGGTGTCCAGTTTACGGTAGCCCGGCCAAATACGGTCGAACGAAGTGTGACGATGTTTTTCTTTAACGGAGGCTATGGAGGAATTGTTGGCGTCACTGCTGAAGAAGCGAACGTGGCTATGGTTACGACTCAGGAGTTATCGAGCCTCGCCATAGTGGATTTTGACAGGTTTATCGACAAGACAATCCACGCAAACAAATTTGCACGCGAAGCTTTTTCATCCGTGGTTTTGACGGGAAAGGTTTCCTCGGCATCCCCGATTACTCCAAGAAGGAACAGAGTTGCTCATCCTCGCGCATTTCTTGTTGGAGATGCACGGCACACGGCGGAACCGTTTACCGGCCAAGGAACTTTTTTTGCTCTCCAGGATGGTATTACAACCGCAACGCGGATCGCCGATTCGCTTGGATATTCCAGTGAACGACCGAAAATAGGAACGACGAGCCACCTTACGGTGAACAGGTTTTTTTCCCCAATTCTACGCGGAGAAAGATGGGTTGACACGCTTCTGAACATAGGCGGTCGGTTCGAGGGCGTGGCGCGGATGGTGGCGCGTTCAGTGATCAGTTAACAGTAAGCAGTAATCAGTGATCAACCATAGTCAGTGGTCTTTACTGCTTACTGTTAACTGTTCACTGCTATCTGTTGTTTCCTTTTTCCGCAATAATTTCTAATACGATCGGCGTTACCATCAGCGCGTTCGGCGTCCCTGCCGACGCTGCAAATGCCTTCCTGACTTCTTCTGCTCGGACCGAAGTAACACGACCAATTTCAACAAGACGCCGGAGACCGCTTTGGACAAATGCGCTCGGCCATTCCCATGCGAAGCTGTTGGGTGATATGACCTCTACGATGGGATTCATCGCTTTAATGTGAAACCCCAGACCGGCGAGCCAGGCGGGGAGTTCCAGTGCGATATCCGGTTCTCCTCCATCGGCCCGCCAGCTCGCCATGACCTCCTGAACAAACTCTTCGAAGATGAGCGACCGGGGCATCATTCTCCATGCAGAGTAATCCAGGTATTCGTGAATGACGAACGGTGATCCCGGTTTCAGTGTCCTCATGATTGTTTCGAGGAGTCGGCGTGGTTGCTTCACAAATGCAAATATCCACCGTGCCCATGCTCCATCGGACTCTGGAAGATCTGCTTTCAATTCGTCGAGATCCATTTCGACGGCTTCGATATTGAGTACGCTGCGACGCGATCGGTAGGCCTCAAGGGCATCAAGAAATATGCGCGATCGTTCAAGCG
>CAYYHS010000126.1:0-6944 GCA_964471785.1 uncultured Chitinophagaceae bacterium | reverse complement strand
TCCCGTTTTTTGTCTGGGCGCAGTTCGTTACGTCGTTTCTCTTGCTTCTGGCGTTTCCGCCGCTTGAAGCGGCCGGCGTGCTTCAATTGATGGACCGGCTCGCAGGTTCGAGTTTCTTTCTACCAAGCGGACTCGTGGTCACCGGACAACCCTTGAACGTAAGCGGGGGAGGGAGCCCCCTGCTGTGGCAGCACCTCTTCTGGTTCCTTGCTCATCCTGAAGTGTACGTTCTCATCCTCCCGGCAATGGGAATCGTCGCCGAGATTATCGCCAACAATACGCGCAAGCCGTTGTGGGGCTACAAATCGATGGTGTACGCTGCGATTTTTCTTGGATTTATGTCCTTCATTGTCTGGGCTCATCATATGTTCATGACCGGCATGGGGACGATCATCAGCACGTTTTTCCAAACGACGACGATGATCATCTCGATCCCTTCGATCATCATCCTGACGGCCCTCTTCATTTCATTATGGGGAGGTTCGATCCGGTTCACGACACCGATGCTCTTCGCGCTCGCGTTCCTGCCGATGTTCGGCATCGGCGGGTTGACGGGATTGCCGCTCGGATTATCGGCAACCGACATCCCTCTGCACGATACTTATTATGTGATCGGACATTTTCATTATGTTGTTGCTCCCGGAACGATCTTTGCTCTCTTCGCTGGCATCTATCATTGGTTCCCGAAATTGACCGGCAGAAAGATGAACGAGGTACTTGGCAAGATCCACTTCTTCGGATCTCTCGTTTGCATGAACTGCATCTTCATGCCGATGTTTATCGTCGGCCTTGCCGGAGTTTCGCGCCGCTTGTGGGATGGAGGAGCGCAGTATGCCCATGCGCAGCCAGTCCTTCATTGGAATGCATTCATGTCGATGGGTGCCTGGACGCTCGGACTCTTCCAGCTGCCGTTTATCTTCAACCTCTTCTGGAGCATTAAGAAAGGGAAGAAGGTGGAAGAGAATCCTTGGCACGCCACGACGCTGGATTGGGCCACGCCGACGCCGCCACCGCACGGAAATTTCACAACCGTTCCGCAAGTGTACCGTCCACCGTACGAGTACAGCGTCCCGGGCCATAAGAAGGATTATATCCCCCAGAACCAACCGATGGAGGCCTGACCAGAGATGGAAATACCGTATACAGTCAAAGCCCGGCCCGATACCGGACTTATCAATGCAAAGCTCGGAGTGTGGCTCTTCCTCGCCTCTGAGGTGATGTTGTTCGGCGCACTCTTCTCTTCGTACATCCTCCTGAGGATCAACGCTGTCGAGTGGCCGCACCATGTTCTCGACGTCCCGCTCGCCACGGTGAACACCGCTGTCCTCATTTCCTCCAGCATCACCATGGTGATGTCATGGGCTTCACTTATGCTGAAGGATTTTAAGAAGTACAAGCTCTACATGGGAACGACGATCCTGTTAGGATTTGTCTTCCTTATCATCAAGTTCTTCGAATACTCACATCACATCGAAACGGGCGAGATTCCAAGCAAGAGCACTTTCTTTGCGATTTATTTTACGATGACCGGTCTGCACGGACTCCACGTTATCGGCGGGATGATCGTCAACGGGTATTTCTGGGGTCCCGGCAGCAAGATGTGGAAGACCGATCCTGAACGCTTCACCAACCGGATCGAAGTGGCCGGCCTGTACTGGCACTTCGTCGATTTGGTCTGGATATTCCTTTTCCCAGTCCTATACTTATTGTAGGAGATCGAATGGAACTGACTCACGCGGAAGATATCAAGAAACATGTGAGAGTGTATGTCTCGGTGTTTGTAGCGCTTCTTGCGCTGACAATTATTACGGTGACGATTTCATACTTGAACCTGAGTGTTGTGCCGGCGATTCTTGTCGCGCTTCTCATCGCCTCCGTGAAGGGTTCGCTCGTCGCCAGCTACTTTATGCACCTTATCTCAGAAAAGAAACTGATTTATGCCGCGCTGATTCTTGCCGCGGTCTTCTTCCTTGTCCTAATTTTTGTTCCTCTTCTCGCAATGTCAGACAGGATACAGTAGCCTATGTCACTCAAAGCATTCCACCTTTTTTTTATATCGGTTTCCGTCCTTTTGTCGCTTTCGGTCGGAGGATGGGGGA
The DNA here is from genome assembly GCA_964471785.1 of uncultured Chitinophagaceae bacterium. Taxonomy (GTDB): domain Bacteria; phylum Bacteroidota; class Ignavibacteria; order UBA10030; family UBA8401; genus JAGVPT01. Next base: position 4,845 of record CAYYHS010000126.1, on the reverse strand, counting down.
TCCAATCATATTTAACGAACTCTGATGGCGTGGGAATTCGTGTAGGATTGTTCTTTATTCTCCTCGGCATTGGACTTCTGTTCTACGAACTGAGGTTCATCCGCAAATTCAAACATGTGAGCTACCTATGAAAGCACGGGCATTGGCCTTATTTTCGCTTGCTATTGGAGGCATACTTCTGGCTCTCCCCAGCGTTGCATTTGCGTGCGGCTCCTGTTACGGGGCGGCCGATTCGCCGCAGACGAATGGAATGAATTTCGCGATCCTCAGCATGATCGGCGTGACGGGAGGGGTGCTTACGGCGATGACATCCTTCTTTCTGTACTTGCGCAAGCGCGCGAAAGCTTATATCGACACCGTGAGCGGACAAGAAACCACAATCGAAAATGGAGGGCTTCGGTAAATGAGAGAATTTCTACCTCTACCTGTCGATGGTTCGGCGCATGGACTTGCTATCGACAACATGCTCGCCATCATCCACTGGCTTATGCTGGCGCTATTTCTCGGATGGGGAGCCTTCTTCGTGTACACGCTTGTCCGCTTTCGGAAGAAGAGAAACCCGACCGCGGACTACGTTGGAGTGAAGAGCCACATCTCAAGCTATCTTGAAATTGCCGTCGCCCTTTTCGAGGCAGTTCTCTTGATCGGTTTCGCCGTTCCCCTTTGGGCTAAGCGCGTCAACGATTTCCCGGGGGAAAAGGACGCAACCGTTGTTCGTGTGGTCGCGGAACAATTTGCCTGGAATGTTCACTATCCCGGCGCTGATGGAGTCTTTGGCCGCACAAGCATTTCCCTCATCTCGGATGACAATCCGCTCGGACTCGACCGCACCGATCCTTTTGCGAAAGATGATATCACAACGATCAATCAACTCCATGTGCCCGTCGGGAAGCCTGTGATCATCAGGCTGTCGACAAAAGACGTCATTCACAGCTTTAATCTACCGACGATGCGGGTTAAACAAGATGCGATTCCGGGACAGGTGATTCCGCTCTGGTTTACACCGATCAAAACAACCGACCAGCTTGTCGCTGAGATGGCGGAACCGTTCCAGCTGAACGGAGAGGCAACATCCCCTAAACTCTTCGAACGAATTGCAATCAGAGATTTTGCGGGGAAGGACAGCGCGGTAATTCTCAAAAGAGGGGATGTGTTTTCAGCAGACCTGGTGAAGCCGCTTATGGATGCAGGCTTCAAAGAAGTCATGGCTGCCCCCAATGTCACGACGGAGATTGCTTGCGCTCAGCTCTGCGGGTTGGGCCACTATCGAATGCGCGGATACCTCAGCGTTGATACCAGAGAAGCATATGATGCTTGGATGAAAGATCAGGTGTCGCAGCTTCCGAACGATTCTACCAGCGTCACACCTTAAGCCAGGAGATAGATTCTTTTGAGATATAACAAAGCTCTTCACCGGTTTTCTGTATTCTGTGCCGTGTGTACCTTCTTTCTCATCATCGCCGGGGGGTTGGTCACAAGCACTGGATCAAGTCTGGCTGTTCCGGATTGGCCCCTTGCCTATGGCATGGTGTTCCCGCCGATGGTAGGAGGAATTCTCTACGAACATGGACACCGGTTGATTGCATCGTTTGTCGGGCTCTTGACTGTTATACTGACTGTCTGGCTTTGGAGAAAGGAAGAACGCCGGTGGGTGAAGGGTCTCGGAATAGCAGCCCTGGCTGCTGTGATCACTCAAGGCTTGCTGGGAGGTCTGACTGTCGTTTTGCTTCTTCCGACCCCGATATCGGTCGCTCATGCCACACTCGCGCAGACGTTCTTTGCCATAGTGACTTCAATAGCGTTGTTCACTTCACGATGGTGGATTACCTCGCCGTCAGTTACCGGCGGAGCTGGCAGCTCACTCTTCAAGCTTTCGATCGTAACTGCATTGGTCGTCTACATCCAGTTGATATTGGGTGCGCTCATGAGGCACACCGGCTCCGGCCTCGTTGTTCCTGATTTCCCCTTGGCATATGGGCAACTTTTTCCGTCCCTTTCTGTCGAGGCCTTAGCTCGATACAATCAACAGCTCATCGATACGAACCTTCGGCTTTTTGCGGATGGTGCGATCACTTCTTCGCAGATTCTTATCCACATGATCCATCGGATGTGGGCAGTGATTGTCGCTGTCATGGTTAGCATTTTTGTAACGAAGCTGTTGCGATCTCCTCAACTGCCGCTTCGATTGAAAAATCTTTGCTACCTTCTCGTTTGCCTGATTGCTGTTCAAATTGTCCTGGGGGCATACACAGTTCTTTCGCAAAAGGGTGTTGAAATAACGACCGCACATGTTGTTGTCGGCGCCCTGATCTTGGTAGTCTGTGTTCAATTAGTTCTTCACCTTGCTCACTATTATGATGTCCGATTGAAAGGCTTCTCGCTCGTTTATTCCACCGAAAGGGCTCTTGCATGAATGGTGATGCTGAACTTGCGCGAGACGCCTTTCCCCTGGCACGCCCCGTCTGGAGAAGCATCGCGGATTACGTCGAACTGATGAAGCCGGAGTTGACCTCTCTCTCCGTTTTGACTGCGCTCTGCTCTTTCGTCCTCGCGCATACGGGCCAGTGGAGCGGATCGGATTTCGCGTTACTCACAAACCTCGCTCTTGGCACAACCTTGCTCGGAGGTGGAGCCGGGACGCTCAATCAATATCTCGAGCGCGGCCACGATAGGTTGATGAAGCGGACGGAGAAGAGGCCTCTGCCGGCCATGCGCCTCGCTCCCGAGTCGGCATTGTTATTCGGAATTCTCGCCTCGAGTGCGGGCCTTCTGATCCTTGCCTTCTGTGTAAACGCTCTCACCGGCTTCCTCGCCAGTGCTACTATTATTTCCTACCTCTTTCTCTACACACCTCTCAAGAGGCTATCACCCGTCGCAACAACGATGGGAGGGATTCCGGGAGCGCTCCCTCCGGTGATGGGTTGGGTTGCTGCTCGAAATGAGCTTTCGTACCAAGCTCTGGTTCTTTTTGCCATTCTTTTCCTTTGGCAGATGCCTCATTTCTTTTCTCTGGCATGGCTCTACAGGAAGGATTACGCGCGAGCTGGCTACAAGTTGTTAACCGTTGTCGACGAAACGGGGGCGAGGACTTCGCTCCATATTCTCGCGAATTGCGCCGCGCTGATCCCGATCAGCTTGATTCCATCCGTGACGGGAATGACGTCGACGCTCTACTTTATTGGGGCGTTGGTTGGAGGGTTGGTATTTCTCTGTTTTGCAGTGATGTTCGCCGCTTCATTCACGTCGGTTCGGGAGGATCGAACGTTGCGTTCGAATCAATCTGCTCGCCGGCTATTTTTTGCCTCACTGATTTACCTTCCTTTGCTTTTTTTCTTAATGGTGATCGACAAGGTGTAGCGAGTGTCCCCGGGCTTTGTTTGCGCCCGCTGCAATTCATCCCCGAAACCGTAAGATCGCCAAATCGCCTAGTGGGTCAATATGAGAGATTTTGCCAAGGATTCCCGGCTGGAATTTTGAAATTCCTCAATATTGCATCGCCATTAAAAGACAACCCTCGCAAGGTTTGAAGCTCAAGCTCGAACTGAACCACCAGGTAATGCCTAAGTTTGTCATTCCCGTCCCGTATGAAGCACGGGATAAACTCCAGCGAGAATCCAAATGTTCTTATTTGGACTGTGAGAATGGATGCCCACTTGCGTGGGCATGACAATACTCACTTCAAATCCATGCACTAGCACCCACCATTCCACATTGTGAACGCTCTCTTTTTTCCTTATATTGGATCATCACTTCAGCTAGCCACCAATGAGTAACCCCATTATTTCCGTCGAAGGCGTTTCGCATCTCTATTCGGATCGCCTTGCACTCAACAACGTGTCGTTCCAGATCGGCAAAGGCGAAGTCTTCTGTTTTCTCGGCCCCAACGGTGGAGGGAAGACCACGATGTTTAAAATCCTCTCCACATTAATTACGCCGACCTCGGGGAGAGCAATTGTGTGCGGTCATGATGTCGTTACGGAATCCGCTGAAGTGCGCAAACACATCGGCGTTGTTTTCCAATCCCCCAGTTTAGACCTCAAACTGACTGTAAGAGAGAATTTGCGCTATCACGGATTGTTGCATGGACTCCACGGACGCGAAGCCTCCAACCGAATCGACGATACCCTGCGGAACCTGCACCTCGAGGATCGTCGGAATGAAATTGTGGAAGAACTTTCCGGCGGGCTGCAAAGGCGCGTCGAAATAGGCAAAGGACTTCTTCCGAGTCCCGATGTCCTTATCCTCGATGAGCCGAGCACCGGTCTGGACCCGGGTGCACGGATAGATCTCTGGGATTACCTGCTGGAACTTCGCAAAACCTCCGGCATTACCATCGTCGTGACCTCGCACATACTTAGCGAGGCGGAGCACAGCGACCGGCTGGCCATCCTCGACAGAGGGACTCTGGTCGCTCTTGATACTCCCAAGAAATTGAAACGCGAAGTTGGGGGAGAAGTGATCTCGATCGAGACGAAGAATGCCGAAGAAGTGCGTGCAATACTCAAGAAGAAGTTCAAGCTCACATCGACCCTCGTCGACGACACGGTCAGGGTGGAGAAGAGAAATGGCCATCAGTTCGTGCCGAAAATAATCGAAGCATTTCCCGGAAAGATCAGGGCCATCTCGGTCGGGACACCGACGCTCGAAGACGTTTTCATTCATCGCACCGGGCACAGGATGCATAACGAAAGCCCCGATGAAAAAACGTACTAAATCGGATTCGCGCAAGTTGCCGCGGTGCCGTAGAAAAGAAAACGATTGTCATGCCCGTCCCATCCTTCATACGGGACAGGAATGACAATGTAACTCGTCGACCAGGTTCAGGATGTCTTCTCGCATGATACC
>CAYYHS010000125.1:0-6945 GCA_964471785.1 uncultured Chitinophagaceae bacterium | reverse complement strand
CGGTTGATATGGTGGATTTGTTCGAGATCCACGCCACTCCGACCTCTTCCAACGCCAGTCCTCCGATGATGACGCCTCCCGTGACCCAGTAATTAACATGGTACGGATGGTATGAGGAATCACTCACTGAAGGCTGGGAATGCACATTCCTCACTATGGAGAGACTAAGAACAATGATAATGATTATTGACCGACCGCTCTTCATGATTCCAACCTATGATGACAACTGCATTAAGGATCGTATCGCCTGCTTCAGTAACTGGTCCGTGTTCTGCAATTCTCTGAGAAACTCATCAGAGAATGAAGTCCATACCGAGCATCAAAGCTCCGGTGATGTTATGGGTGGGCTGTCGATCAGCCGAATAGAAAAGAACGGGAGCCGCACCCGAGTAGCTGACCATCACGTCTTTCTTTTCGACATCGACAAAACCATAATCGAAACGTAATCGCGCCGACAAAACCATATGCGGCGAAGCTTTGTAAGCCACCCCGAGAGCGATCACACCATCGATCGTGAGACTTTTGTATAAATCCTGCGGCGCAACAGAGCCAGTCGGGTATTCGGTATCTGTGTGATTAACTTCCTGCGCAACGCTCTGCAAAAAATTTAACTGCGGTCCCGCGAGCACTGTCAGGAAGACTGGCCTGCTGTTATCCGTTGTCACGGACAACATGATCGGCAGTTTAACGTAGTTCAGCTCTGCCTTTGCGACATACCCGCCGACGATAACAATATTGTTCAGATTCGCCTGGGTATGAACGATGGAAGCGTACGTCGCCGGATCGGGGGCCCCGCCATTGAAATTTCCGCTGAACCGCTGCCCTTCCCTCGAAAACAAAATATCAACAGCAACTCCAAGGTTGTGGTCGAAGTTGACGATCGCACCGGCTCCGAAAGAGAAATATCCGAAATTGCTCGTCGGGGTGAGCGCACTCCCTGCGTTGTCGTCGTTCTTATTAAGCAAAGCGGTAAACTCCGGGTTGTATCGAACGCCAAGCTCAAAATCTTGCGCCACAACTCTTGATTCACTGGCAAACAAGAGCAATGCGGCGAAGACAGTTAGGATAGTTTTTATTTTTGTGCTGTTCATGTTCAAGGTTCCTTTGTCGAAATTATTCATCTTCTCTGGTTATTTAGTTCTGCTGTAAGAAGTCAGGGTGCCATGCCATAGCGATTCCGCTTCCCTCCGGAGAAGAGAATAACCCAAAGGAAACGCCCCGGCCTTGCTGGCGGTGAAGCTCAGGCACAATGATCCCGACTAATGCACCCACCCCCATTCCAACTGCAACATCGGAGGGAAAATGCTTCAGCCCCGCAACCCTGAGATAGCTCAAGAAAAGCGGAGGGGCAAGCGCTGCACCATAGAGGAGGTATTTATTGCTACCTATCCCGGGATTGTAGTCACTGTAGACTTTTGCCATAAAGAAGGTGGCTGCCGTAACAGCGGCGACGTGCCCGCTGTAAAGCGAATTCCGGTAGCTCCCTGAGTTTCTCTGGTTATCCGGCAACTGAGCATAGTATGTAATAGGCCGGAACTTATTTTGAAACGTCGGGCCAAGCGGACTCCATTCAAAAATATTGGTCGTGATGGTCATAGTCTCCATGTACATCAGAAGCATGTCGGACCAATCCCGCTTGATCTGTTTATCGAACAAGAGCAAGCCGGGGAGAGCACAGGAAACTGCGACGGTATACGTCGAATAGTTTTCGTACGTATTTACGTGGGAAGGATCCAGGTTCAAGGCCCAGCTGTCGATACCGTTAAAAACGTTCTTATTTAATGCCTGAAGCTCTGAAGCCGATATCTCTTTTTTACCCAGGACTTCTGTTATTCCCAGATAATTGGCCACAACTCCGACGCCGCAGATTGTTCCGGTTACCCAGTAGTTCACGAAGAAGGGATGATTTGAAATGTCATCCGTATTCGATTGTGGATAGGCCTCTTTAGCGAAAAAAGCGCAAAAGAAAACCAGGATGCTGAACTTGAGCCGATAACTTTTCATGATGCTGACCTTGTATTATTGAATCCTATCACAGTGTGAAACCTGCGTTCAGAATGAGCGTAGATTAATCCCGAATATCTGGGCGCCATGTTAGTGCTAATCCCGCTCCTGCGGGCGCTGAGAATAATCCAAATGATATTTTACGGTCGTCCAGCCGATGAAGCTCGGGAACGATGACACCGACCAAAGCGCCGACACCAACGCCAACGAGGACGTCTGAAGGAAAATGTTTAAGACCTTTCACGCGAAAATATCCAAGTATGGCAGGTGGTACTAACGCCGCACTATATAAGAGATATTTATTGTTGCCTACATCGGGGTTGTAGTCGCTGTAGACTTTTACCATAAAGAATGTGGAGGCCGCCACCGTAGCGACATGGCCGCTGTAGAATGAATTCCGGTTGTCCTCTGATTTTCTCTGGTCATAGGTAAGTTGAGTGTAATACGTAACCGGCCTGAACTTATTCTGAAAGGCAGGGCCAAGCGGAGTCCATTCATAAATATTGGGCGCGATGGACATTGTTTCCGCATACATCAGTAGCACGTCTAACCAATCCCGTTTGATCTGCTTGTCGAATAGAAGGAAACCCGGAAGCATGACGGAGACTGCAATGGTATAATCTGAATAGTTTTCGAAGAGAGTTATGTTGGCCGGGTCCTGTCTCAAAGCCCAGCTATCGATACTGTTGATACTGCTCGTGTTCAATGACTGGATCTCATCAAGGGAAATCTCTTTTTTGCTTTTGGACTGTGGTATGCCAAGGACGTTGGCCACAGCACCGACACCAATGATACTTCCGCTTACCCAGTAATTGACGAAGTAAGGATGGGATGAAAGATCATCCGGGACAGATTGGGTGTACGCCTTTTCAACCAAACAAAAGCATAGAATAGCGAGAAGTGTACGTGTAACCTGAAATGGTATCATGACGCCGACCTGATATTATTGATAACTATCAAAACGAAAATCCCGCCTGCGCGGAAAGCAAGACCCGCGCTTTCTTCTTGAAGGAGAAGAACGGATCCAATTCTATTCCAAAATTTATTTTTTGAGTAAAGCTCGCATTGACCATTCGTATCAGCTCGGCCATATCCATAAAGACCGAAAATGCAAATCCGCCGCGGCCGACTCCGATATCGATGGGTGAATTCACTCCAAACATCCCAAGTCCAAGGCTGACCGGAAAGCGATTTCCCGTCTCAAGGCTGATAAAATACAGCCGTACTGTCGCGCTGGTGTTTCCATAGAGAATCGGATCATCGGCTCTCGTATCGAACAACACTTTCGGGATGGCGAGTGAAAACCCTAACTCGGTCGATGAGCCTCTCACTCGAAAGTACTGCGTCATGCTGTTGCTGCGATCCACTGCGCCGATTCTAATTGTGTAATCCGGTTCAATATGGATGCAAAGGATTGCCCAATCGGGGAGCGAATCGACCGGTACCCGTACTGCCTCGAGTTCTTCCGGACGAATGTTGGCATAGGCCCCATACGCAGTCCGATACTGAATGAACATCTGGCGGTCCCTGCTCGGATCGCCGTGAGTTCGGTACGTCACCATGCGCCGCTCGTATGAGGGGACCGTCCCTCCATCGCGAAGAAGTATCGTCGTCGTTATTCTAAGAAACTGGGGCCCCATGCGATGCCGGATGCTATCGCGCTCAAAACGCACCTCCAGATTCCGAATCTCATCGCGATTCAGCGTCACTGCTGACCGGATATTAGTGCTTCCGACTTCAGGAATGATTCTGACGTATTTGCTGATTTTTTCGACATCCTGGTATTCTTCCACGGTGATGACACACTCTGTCGAGTACCGATATCGCCGTCCCCCGGAGTCCGTCACTTTAAGCCGCACGGGATATGAGCCCGGCGTCACAGATTGAGGGATGATCGCAAGATATGTATTCGGTCCGATCAATTTGAAAGCTGTTCGTTCCATCAGCAGCATGGGAGCAACGGTCGCGGTTGTCGAGCTATCATTCCTCTGGATAACCAGAAGAACGGTGTCTCCCGGGAGATACACCGGCTTGTTGATTGAGAGATCGATCCTCTCATCCTCATCGGTGGACTGGATGAGAAACGTCGTTTTCAGTTGAGCATGGGCGTTCAGCATGCCAAAGACACAAAGCAGAATGCATTTCACGAAACATCGTCTCACCGTCTCATCTCTTTCGTCATCATTATGATTGCCTCACTTCGATCGCAGGCACGAATAGTCACAGAATCGATACGAGCAGCCGACATCATTTCTCATTCAACTCTTTTAAAATCGATAAATCCCCGCTCGACGTCCGTATGGATCAACTGGACGTGCACTCTATGGCCGATATCTAATCCCTCAAAGCCAGTCACCACTCTTCCCTCGATAGGCGGATGGAGAAGTCGGACATACGTCCCCTTCACAGATGCGCCGGTGACGATGGCATCGAACCGTTCATTGATCCTCGACTCCAATACGATCGCCGCCGCGGACTTTCCAACCTGTCGTTCAACTTTTTTCGCCGCATCTTCATTATCGGTGCAATGTTTGGCGAGCGCCTGCAATTCGTCGACGGCGTACGGCATGGCGCTCCCCGACATCGCCGCTTTGAGCAGCCGCTGCGTGATCAAGTCGGGAAACCGGCGATTCGGAGCGGTAGAATGAGCATAATCTTTCACCGCCAGTCCGAAGTGTCCGGCAGACGTCCCTCCCGGAAGCTCAACAACATATTCACCGGGGCCAAGAAGCTTAATGATACTGAGCGAGAGATCGGGGAAGCGGAGAGGATCGGCCGATTTTGCCGATAACAGGAATTCGTCGAGTGCTTTTGAATCGGGAACTGCGGGAAGTGTAACGCCGTGTTCGAGAGCGATCGCGATGATCCGATCCCAACGTTTTGGGGTCCGAACAACGCGCCTCAGTGACGGCAACTTTTTGGCTGCGAGGTAACGTGCCGTCACGCCGTTAGCCGTGATCATGAAGTCCTCTATAATATCCTTGGCAGAATTTCTCTTATCAGCTTCTAAGTCTCTGATCTCATCTCCGTCGAAGACGGGACGAGCTTCAATAGTCTCGAGATCGAGTGCGCCATGTTCGTGGCGAAGAGTTTTTAACTTTCGGGCTGCGTTATCCTGAAGCCTTAAATTTTCGGCCAGTGCACTGACGGTGCCGATCGCCGGCGGCATCGGGCCGCTTCCTTCGAGCCAGGCAGCAACGCTGTTGTATGCAAGTTTGGCCCGATTGCAGACAACCGCTCGGTAGATGTCAGAACTCTGCAGCGACCCGTCGGCCGACAAGATTATTTCAATGACGATGGCCAGACGATCAGCGTCGAGATTAAGAGATGTGAGATCGGTCGAGAGTTTCTCGGGGAGCATCGAAAATATCAGCGCAGCAGTGTACACAGAAGTCGTGTTATGCTTTGCATGTTCGTCGATTGCCGATACTTTCTTGACGAGCGCATCAACATCAGCAACGGCGATCAGGATTTTGACCGCGCCTTGCGGCAGCGATTCGGCCACGGAAAGCTGATCCAGATCGCGTGAATCGTCGTTATCCACCGAGCACCATGCGAGATGCCGTAGATCGCGTATCGATTCTCCGTTTGGGACGGCCGGCTCGGAGATTGCATTGAGTTCGGCAACAGCTTCTGCGGAAAAGTCAGGAAGCAGCCCTCTATCAATCATCGCGCGGCGCGCGATTCTCTGTAAAATGGAGCGGTGTTGTTTCTCTGCGGATTCTGTCATGGATGCTCCGTTATGGAGGTTATGGTGAACAGAGGTCTCATTCCGACCCTGGATAATTCCTGCACAATGTTATCGGTGAAACCCAACGACCACCTCCTAGTATACCTGGTGGGTGACCTGCCTTCGCCGAAGTTTTCAATTCAAAAAGCGTCGCCGAACTTTCATTACGATTTCGTTATCTGTCATCTTAAAGACCGTTTCAACGCCGACGATGCGATCCTGGAGACCAAGATTCTCAAGTCTTTTCGTGAGCTCAAGTTTCGCTTCCCCCGGCCCGAATATCAGGATAGATTCGGCAGAACGGATTGCGCTAATGACATCACTATAGTAGTCATTCATTGGAGCGATGACCCCCTTCTCTCCCTGGTCCAGCGCCGAATCCTTCTGCTGCCTTATAAGAGGCGAGATATCATTTTTTATTTCCGACCGTATCCGTTTTATTTCGGCTCCTTCGTTCGCCAAAGTAAAAATTACAGCCCTCTCAGTATCAATCCACAAGCCAACAACTTTGTCCATACTGCTAACCTTCTCAATTCCTTGTTACATGTTTCTGACGGTGTGCGTCTTAGCAATCTTGATTTACTCTTGCGAGATCATGATGATACTGTGAAAAGATTCCTGAATGAGCATCTGTCCTGTCCATTGGCAGCCGCCGGCTGAATTCGGGAAGACCATCCTTGACGACGGCATGCCGCTAATTATCATCTTTGAATAGCGCGGTCATCGACTCTCCTACCCCTTCGATCTCACCGTTGAAATTCGTTCTGAACTCTTCCCATCTATCTTGACCTTCATCCGGATACGCTTCCAATTTCTTCTTGAGAGCGAGATTCTTTTGTTCCAACAGCCCCACTTTGTTGGCGTATCTCGCTTTGAATCTTGGCCCGGCTTCATCCATTTTTACTCTGAATGCGACTATCCTGTATTCGTTCGCCTTGATCGTCTGTTCAGATCCTCGCTTGAATCTCTGCCATTTTGCTAAATACCCGGATCGAGCCGCTTTTTGCATGAAGGGGGTATATGCGGCATTCGATGCAGCAAGGTCAATGGTCGGCTCCGACATGCTTCCAAAAATAATAAACCATATCCCGGCCACAACAAGAATCCCCGCGGAGACAAGAACACTCTTCGGAACCGTCCAGCATGTTAGAAAGAGAAAGAGGCTGTGACCTAGACCATTTAACCGGCCAGTGAAATATGTCTCCGGCGCA
>CAYYHS010000124.1:0-6974 GCA_964471785.1 uncultured Chitinophagaceae bacterium | reverse complement strand
AAAAACGAAGGGAAGAGTTTCCTCTTCCCTTCTTGTGGGCGCTGCTGGGATCGAATCCGCCAAAAAGCGGCGGACCTCGTAAAGAACGCTCGGCCGGCTCCTAAAAAAAGAAAGGGAAGAGTTTCCTCTTCCCCTAATGTGGGCGCTGCTGGGATCGAACCGGCGACCTTACGCGTGTGAGGCGTACGCTCTGAACCAGCTGAGCTAAGCGCCCAATGTTCTATGGTTAAAGTACGTAACTAGATTCCCAGAATCAAATCGTTCACTGTGGAATCGGACGACCCATCTGGCTGTAGATCCCTTCGATGAGGCTGATGTTTTGTTTTGCCTCGGTATTCGTTGGGTCAATCGTCGCAACGAACCGGTACTGTTTCAGGGCCGAGGGATATTTTTCTTTCGGCGGAAGGCTTGATTCGTACATAAAATAATTGGCGTATTGCATGTGAGCGCTGATCTGGGTCTTTTTCACTGCTTCATCGCTCGGAGAGTCCTTGGCCATATCGTCGATCATGGGGATGCCTTTATCAAAATCTTTGCTTGCGATAAGCTTGTTGGCCTGATCGATTCTTGCCGGATCTGCTTTCTTCTCTCCGCAACCGGAAATGAAGAGAAAGGACAATGCGGCGCTTAACAGAAATTTTCTGCTCATAGAGTTCCTTCAAATGATTGGGGAGGCATTCCTACAAAACAAAAGTACGGATCTTTTTCGTTGAATCCAAATATCAGAATAGTGTCCTAATTTGCTTTTTGAAAGAAAATCCCGAAAAGTCATCCTGTGCCCGCTGCAAGCGGGGCTCACCATGACTTCGCATGCAATTTAGGACACCGCCAATATCAGAATAGGCTTGATTCAAGAGGTGCAGCTACCAATCGTCCATGCAGCGGCTTCCCCCTTATGATCGGATCGTTCGCGAATTCATCCGCGGGACATTAGTGATGAAGCCGACTGGCAAAAGCATTTGTCTAACCAACAAATTCAAAAAATTGATTTTCTGTGGAACATTCTTAAATTAGGATCAGTCTAACCTCAAAGTTGCCCCACAATTACGCCTGTTTACTCATGTTTGGAGGTTGAATGCAGCACGATATCAAGGCAATCAACGAGAAAGTCCAGCGCGAAAGTGCTTTCGTCGATTTGCTGACACTAGAAGTTGGTAAAGTTATCGTCGGTCAGAAAAATATGGTGGAACGTCTCCTCATTGGACTGCTGGCTAACGGTCACATCCTTCTCGAAGGAGTGCCGGGTCTCGCGAAGACGATGGCGGTAAAAACGCTCGCCGGTGCAATTCAGGCGAAGTTTCAACGCATCCAGTTCACTCCCGACTTGCTCCCCGCCGACCTCGTGGGGACCTTAATCTACAATCAGAAAGAATCGAAATTCCAGACCAAGAAAGGGCCAATTTTTGCCAACTTTATCCTGGCCGATGAGATCAACCGATCGCCGGCGAAAGTGCAGAGCGCACTTCTCGAAGCGATGCAGGAGCGGCAGGTGACCATCGGCGAAGATACGTTTAAACTGGAGGAGCCGTTTCTCGTTCTCGCGACGCAAAATCCAATAGAACAAGAAGGGACGTACCCCTTGCCCGAAGCTCAGGTCGATCGATTCATGCTGAAGATTAAGATCGATTACCCTTCGAAAGAAGAAGAGCTGCTGATCATGCGGCAAAATGTCAATGGATCTGAGATCGAAGTCCGGGCTGTTGTCACTCCAAAAGAAATCCTTAAGGCGCGCGCCGTGATGAGCGAAATTTATATGGACGAGAAGATCGAGCGGTATATCCTCGATATCGTTTTCGCGACGCGAAAACCGAAAGACTATGGCATTGGCAACCTTGCGCAGTTGATCAGCTACGGAGCGTCGCCCCGTGCCACGATCAACCTTGCTCTCGGAGCGAAAGCGTACGCATTCATCAAGCGGCGTGGTTATGTCATCCCCGAAGATGTGCGCGCTGTCAGTCTTGACGTGCTGAGACACAGGGTAGCCGTAACTTATGAAGCTGAAGCTGAAGAGGTCACCTCCGAAGCAGTCGTGCAGGAAATTCTCAATAAGATTGAAGTACCGTAATAAAGGAACAGTGATCAGTAAACAGTCATCAGTGAACAGCGGGTTTGGCTCGAAGGACTGTTTATAGTTAACTGTTTGCTGATGACTGGTGACTGTTAACTGAAAAATGACAACGCAAGAGCTTCTCAAAAAAGTGCGTCAGGTCGAAATCAAGACGAGGGGACTGGTGAACCATGTCTTCTCCGGGGAGTACCATTCTGTCTTCAAGGGGAGAGGAATGGAGTTCTCGGAAGTCCGTGAGTACCAGTACGGCGACGACATCCGATCGATCGACTGGAACGTCTCGGCTCGGTTTAACCATCCCTTTATCAAGATCTTCGAAGAAGAGCGAGAATTGACGGTGATGCTCCTCGTCGACCTGAGCCGCTCCGAAAACTTCGGGACGGCGATTGCAATGAAAAATGAAATTGCCACCGAGATCTGCGCAGTGCTTGCATTCTCCGCGATCCGGAACAACGACAAGGTCGGGCTGATTCTCTTTACGGACAAGATCGAAAAATTCATCCCGCCCAAAAAGGGAAAAGCGCACATCCTGCGAATCGTACGGGAGCTCCTGTCGTTCGAACCGGTAGGAAGCGGCACGGACGTCAAGGGGGCGCTCCAGTACCTGAATTCCGTTATCAAGAAACGGTCGATCACTTTTGTGCTCTCGGATTTCATCGATCAGGGGTACGATGCGGCTCTCCGTATCGTCAGCAAGAAACACGACGTCATTGCGATCACGTTGCGGGACCCGCGCGAACGTGAGATGCCGCGAATCGGGTTGATCAAAATGAAGGATGCGGAATCGGGCGTTGAGCGATGGGTCGACACCAACAGCATTCATATCCAGCAGGCATTCCGGTATTACTGGCAGCAACACGAAGAAAAACTGAAGAGGTTGTTCCTCTCGACAAAAGTCGACAGAATTGATATCCCTATTCAGCTCCCGTATATCAAACCGCTGGTAGATTTTTTCAAGTTGCGTGAACAACGCCTCTGAACTCCCGCAGGCATCGATAAACTTTTGTAATTGAAGATTGGCCAAAGAAATAGAAGACGTAATGAGTTTTAGGAAAAGGAATTTGCGCTTACACTTCGCCGTCGTTTGTCTATTACTTGCCGTTTGGACCCCCGCGTCGTTTTGCCAGGATGTTTTGGTCACGACGCGCGTCGACTCTACGCACATCACGGTCGGTGACTGGCTTAGACTGACAGTGCAGGTAAAGCACTCCCCCGGCGTCAACCTCGCGTGGAGCCAGTTCAAGGATACGCTCGGTCACTTCGAGATTGTGCGATTAGATACGGTTCCTTCCGAAACGGCGGATGGTTCGGTGACCGAAGGGCGAAGAGTCACCCTTTCCGCCTATGACTCAGGGTCCTACACGATTCCGCCGATCCTCATCGGCTACAAAGGCGGGAGTGATACTTCACTGCGCTTCGTCGAATCGGATGCGCATTTGGTGACGGTCTCAACCGTTCAGGTCGACACCTCTAAGGCTATCAAAGATGTCAAACCTCCTCTCGGAGTGCCGTTGACATGGAAGGAGATTGCCTTCTACACAGGGATGCTGCTTCTCGCGGCGGCGATTTGCTACGGCCTGTACTATTATTACCGAAAGAGGAAGAAGAAAAGTGGAGAGTTCGTTGAAGAAGCGGTCCCGAAAATTCCCCCACATATCCAGGCGATGATCCGCCTAAGAGAATTGCAGGAGAAACGAGTCTGGCAGCAGGGGAATGTGAAGTTATTCTATTCGGAAGCGACAGAAATCGTCCGTCAATATTTTGAAGGACGGTATGGGATTATGGCGCTGGAGCTGACGTCGTACGAGGTGTTTGACCAGTTGAAGAGATTTCAACTGGAGGCGGAAACGACGAAGTTCATTGAAGCTTTCTTTATCAGTGCCGATTTGGTAAAATTTGCCAAGTACACTCCGGTCCCCTCGGAAAACGAAGCCGTGGTTCCGCAGGCGTTGGATATTGTCGAACGGACGAAGCCGAAGGAGGAGGTGCAAGAGAATGTTTGACGTCACCTTTGCCAGCAAGGGCTTCCTCTTCCTTTTGTTGACCATTCCCGCCCTTGCAACATGGTACTACTTCCGGAATAGGCATCGTGAAAGCGACCTTCGGTTCTCGAGCC
Source organism: uncultured Chitinophagaceae bacterium (assembly GCA_964471785.1). Lineage (GTDB taxonomy): Bacteria > Bacteroidota > Ignavibacteria > UBA10030 > UBA8401 > JAGVPT01. The sequence goes on along the minus strand of CAYYHS010000124.1, from coordinate 2,790 downwards.
TGGCTCCGTTTGCCGATATTAATCCGACACGGAAAGAACGCGCGCGGCACTTGCCCTTCATTCTCCGGACGATCGCATTGTCTTTGCTGATCCTCGCGCTTGCCCGGCCGCAATCGACGTCGCACAGAGAGAACGTCTATAGCGAGGGAATTGATATCGTCATTGCACTCGACATATCCGGCAGTATGCTCGCCGAAGATTTTCAGCCAAACAGGATTGAAGCGGCAAAAGCTGTTGCGCAGGATTTTATCAATGGGAGGACGAACGACAGGATCGGGCTTGTTATTTTTTCATCTGAAAGTTTTACTCAGTGTCCGCTCACGCTTGATTACGCAGTACTGAAGAATCTCCTCAAGCCTATTAAAACGGGAATGATCGAAGACGGAACTGCCATCGGGTTGGGGCTGGCAAACGCCGTGAACCGCTTGAAAGACAGCAAGGCGAAAAGCAAGGTCATCATTCTGCTCACGGACGGCGTGAATAACCGGGGAGAAATCGATCCGATCACCGCTGCACAAATTGCAGCTTCGTACGGGATCAGAGTGTACACGGTTGGGATCGGCACAATTGGCGAAGCTCCGTACCCTGCGCAGACTCCGTTCGGCGTGAGGTATCAGATGATGCCCGTTGATTTAGACGAGAAGGCGTTGTCGAAAATTGCGGAGATCACGGATGGAAAATACTTCCGTGCCACGGACAATGCGACGTTGAAAAAGATCTATAAAGAAATTGACCAGCTCGAGAAGACGAGAATCGAAGTTCGGTCGTACCGCCATTTCACCGAGCTCTTCTATTCGTATGTTGGACTTGCGCTTTTCCTTGTGGTACTCGACGTTGGAGTGTCGAGCACCTGGCTGCGGAAAATGCCATAGGCAATGATCAGTGAACAGCGATCAGAAAAAAGAAGGATTAGGAGACAAATATCTTGACTACGGACTCAGGACCAAGAACTCAAAACCGAACACATAGAATGTAAAACGTATAACTCAAAACTATCTTTACCCAATGATCCGCTTCGCACATCCCGAATATTTGTACTGGCTTGGACTCGTTCCGTTGTCCGTTGTCTTGTTCTGGTATGTGACGAGGAAACGGACAGCGGCCAGAGAAAAATTTTCTTCGTCGGCAATGTTCAGCAGAATTGCCGCGGAATCCAGCGTTGCAAAGCGATGGGTCAAGATGCTTCTTATGACGGCTGCAATTTCATCAGTCGTCGTTGCGCTGGCGAATCCCCAGATCGGCATGAGGCTGGAAGAGGTGAAGCAGGAGGGAGTAGACATTTTTATCGCCCTCGACGTTTCACTCTCTATGAAGGCCGAGGACGTGAAGCCGAACCGGTTGGCGAAGGCAAAATATGAAATAGGAAACCTGATCGATCGTCTCGGGGGAGACAGAATTGGACTGATTGTCTTTTCCGGAGAGAGTTATGTGCAGTTTCCCCTTACGACCGACTACAGCGCAGCCGATATCTTTCTCGACGCCGTCGATGTAGAGACCGTGCCGACGCCCGGGACGGCGATTGGTTCCGCAGTGGAGCAGGCTTCGAAGTCGTTCAATTGGAACGATCCAACCAAGAAAGTTCTTGTCATCATCACCGATGGTGAGAACAACGAAGGGGACGCCGTTGCTCAATCCGAGGAAGCAGCGAAGAAGGGGGTCATTATTTACACGATTGGTATGGGCTCGCCTGAAGGAGCTCCCATTCCCATCTACGATGCAAACGGCCACCAGGTCGATTACAAACGAGATCGTTCGGGAACTGTCGTCCTGACGAAGTTGGACGAGCCAACGCTCGAGAAGATCGCCTCGCTCGGGAATGGAAAGTATTTTCATGCGAGTAATACCCAGAATGAATTGGACGCGATCTATAAAGAGGTCAATGCGCTCCAAAAAAGCGAGTTTGGAACAAAGCAATTCACTGATTTTGAGGATCAATTTCAATACTTTGTTGGGTTGGGATTGCTGCTTTTGCTAATCGAGGTCATAGTCTCGGACAAAAAGATTTCCTGGCTGGACAAGATCAATCCGTTCAAAACAATCAGTGAACAGTGAACTCCGTCGGAGACGGACGCGCCTCCGGCAAAAATGAACGGTGGCTGAGGTTGAGTTTGAGGTTAAGACTAAGGTTGGCGTGGAAATACATAGCTTCTAAGAACCAAGAACTCGGCACCAAGCGTCAATTCGTAAAACGTTCAACGAATGACGTATAACATAAAAAACAAAACCATCCACCCTAAGCAATGAAGTCTCTCCGCAAATGTGGTATCATCATACTCTGTATTGCACCCGCAGTCATGGCGCAGTCTGTGCGATCTCATATAAGCGACGGGAACAATCTCTACAAAGATCAGAAATTCGCCGATGCGGAGGCTGAATATCGCAAGTCTCTGGAAAAGGATAATCAGATCCTGCAAGGGTACTTTGATCTCGGCGATGCGCTCTATAAACAGCAGCGGTACGATGAAGCCGCGCAGAATTATCAGAATGCATTGACGAAGACGACAGATGCGAAAATCAGCGCACAACTCCATCACAATATCGGCAATGCGCAAGTGGAGAAGAAGGAATATCAGGAGGGCATCGACGAATATAAACGGTCCTTGAAGCTCAATCCGGACGATGAAGAAACAAAATATAATCTCGCATACGCCGAACAAATGCTGAAACAGCAGCAACAACAAAAACAGCAGCAGAAGCAGGATAAGAACGACAAGAATCAGCAAAAGAATCAGAAAGACAAGCAGAAACAGGATCAGCAGCAGAAACAACAGGATCAGCAAAAGCAGCAGC
>CAYYHS010000123.1:0-6986 GCA_964471785.1 uncultured Chitinophagaceae bacterium | reverse complement strand
TCGAAAAAGCAATGTTTGGATTCTCCCGAAGGGATGCCTTCGGCACCGCTGGAGTATGTTCCGTGCTTTATGCAGGACGGGAATGACAAACTGAGACGCTACCGGAATTTCCGATCCGCTGTGTCGGTGTACGACAAGTCTAGCAAAGAACTTTGGTTAGTAACAGAGTTCCAAGAACTGAATCCTTAAGGAGAAGTCCTTTGAAGAACGTCAATCAGCATCTTTACATTTCTGTCGAATCGTTACGAAATCGAATAACGAGCCGGCTCATTATTTTTATCTTTGCCGCCCTTCTGATAAACGTCTGCATCTCTTTGACGAGAATTCCAATCATGGGATTCCAACCCTTCATGCTGCTTCACGTGTGCCTTTTTTTCGTCGGTGCGATCCTCTATTTTGCGCGAAAACATCTTCGCCCCGACATTTCCGCGTTCGTGATTGTCGCCATGTTCTGCCTGCTTCTTATTTCCGGCGTAGCAACTTTAGGCCTGCTGTCGGCAACATTTGTGCTAGGGCCAATTACGACATTGTATTTGATGCTTCTCGGCCGCAGAAAGCTCGCATACGCAAGTATCATAGTAACGGTCGCTTATATAGCGACAATAGGAATTCTCTACGTTTCTGGAACATTGCAGTCTGCTGCACCTCCAGCCTTGTATATGCGCTCGCCGGCTGCTTGGATGCTCGCCATCGTTGCTGTCGCCGGAGCGTCAGTCGCCTTCGTCGCGCCCTTTGAATTGATCCCTGAGGCATTGGAAGGGAGTGAAGAGCGGTTTCACCTTGCATTTGAAAACGCCAATGTTGGAATATGTCTTACCAGCCTTGAAGGCCGTTTTCTAAAAGCTAACAATGCTCTTTGTGAGATGCTGGGGTACAGCCGGGAGGAATTTGAACAATTGCATTTCTCCGACATCACGCATCCGGACGATAAGGTGCTGAGTCTGAACGCGATCAAACGGCAGCAAAGCGGCGGTGCGGAAAAGGTCAATTTTGAAAAACGGTATATTCACAAACGGGGCGATGTCATATGGGACAATGTCTCGAGCTCATTGATCCGCAATTCTCAAGGTCTGCCGCAGCATTTCATCACGCACATTCATAACATTACCGAACGCAAGTTGGCAGAAGCGGCGCTGATCGAGAGCGAGACGAAATTCAGGAGTATCTTTGAGAATGTTCATGATGTGTATTTTGAAACAACCCTCGAAGGAGATATCCTGGAAATCAGCCCCTCGATAGAGATTCTTTCCAAAGGGCAATATACACGTCGCGACGTCATGGGACAGTCCTTCGTCAATTTCTATGATGATCCGACAGTGAGGGTCACCCTTCTCGAGTTGTTGAGAGAGCGTCAGCAGTTGTCGGATTTCGAGATCATCCTCAAGAACCGTGATGGTGCTCCTGTCGAATGTTCTATCTCGGCAAAGCTACAATACTCCCCACAGAAGGACTCAACGATCATCTCCGGAACGATACGCGACATCTCCGAGCGTAAAAATGCAGAGAGATCAGTGCGCGAAAGCGAAACACGCTTCCGCGAGTTATGGGAGGCTACTGTTGAAGGTATTGCCATCCACAACAAAGGAAGAATCCTCGAAGTGAACGGCGCCATGTGCCGCATGTTCGGAACGACCCGGGAACAAACCATCGGTAAATCGTTTGTTGATTTTGCTCCCGCCGAGATGCGGGATGCCCTTCTTGAACGCGCTGCGTCAGAAACGGAAGAACGTTTTGAAACTCAGGCTCTGCGGCCGGACGGCACAAAACTATTCCTCGAGGTCTTTTCGAAACATATTTTCTACCATGGCGAGAAGGTCCGTATGGCCGCCGTCCGCGACATCACCGAGCGCAAAGAGGCGGAAGAATCGCTGAGGGTAAGCGAATCTAAACTGCGCTCAATCCTGGACAATACTCATGAAGCTATCGGAGTCCATATCAACGGCATTTGGGAGATGTGCAACCCGGCAGCGGTTCGATTGTTCGGTGCCTCCTCTCCGTCGGACTTATTAGGGAAACCGATCCTCAACGTGATCGTACCTCATGAACGAGACCGCGTAAGCGAAATTGTCCGTAAGCGATTAACAGGGTCCGGAGCGCCAGTGAAGTACGTAACTCGCGGCTTGCGGTCCGACGGCTCCGCATTCGACATAGACGTAACATTATCGAGCTTCACTCTCGACAACAAACTCCACGTTCTCGTGATCCTGCGGGATATCACGGAACGCAAACGGGCCGAGGATGCATTGCGCGAGAGCGAAGAGCGCTACCAGCGAATCACCAAGGCTATCACCGACTACATCTATACCGTGCGGGTAGTCGATGGTCGCGTCGCCAAGACAGCGCATGGACCGGGTTGCCTGGCAGTGACCGGTTATCACCCAAGCGAGTTCGCTGACGATCCTTTCCTATGGTTCAGGATGGTCGTCGCTGAGGATCGTTCAAAAGTGGAAGAGCAGGCACGTCAGATTCTGCAAGGCATGGAGCCACAGCCGATCGAACATCGCATCTTTCACAAAAACGGAAGTGTGCGCTGGATGAGAAACACCTTTGTTCTCCATCATGACGAAAACGGCATCATTGATGCATACGACGGGTTAATTCAGGACATCACAGAGCGGAAGGAGGCTGAAGAGGCTCTCCAGGAAAGCGAAAGCAAATACCGCGAATTGGTTGAAGGATTCCCAGACGCCATTGCGATCTATGCAGACGGAAGAATTGTCTTTACCAACAGCGCGAGTGTTGAATTAATGAGAGCGCCGAGCAAGAAGGCACTGCTCGGTATGCCGGTGATTGAACTCGTTCATCCCGATTACAGAAAGATGGTTCTTGCGCGGATGAAGGAATCTGCGATCTCGGGAAAAGCCCTCCCCCTCCTCGAAGAAAAGTTCTTACGACTTGATGGTGCTGAAGTGGACGTTGAGGTTAAAACACTGCCTGTGACGTATCGGGCAAAACCCGCGGTTCTGCTGATCGTTCGGGACATTACCGAAAAGAAGACTGCCCAGCAGGCGCTGAGGGAAAGCGAACTGCGGTATCGCGCGACCGTCGAACAAAGCAACGACGGTATTACCATCGCCGATGTCGAGGGGCGATACATTATGGTGAACCCGGCCTTCTGTAAAATGACAGGGTATCCCAAAGAAGAACTGCTCAATATGCGGGTCGTTGATCTGCTGACGACGAAGACCTCTCTAAAGTTATTTCCTCATGTCGTGAAAGAACATGATTCCGGATATCGAGAGGTAGAGCTCTTACGAAAAGATGGAACGACATTCTTTGCCCTTATCACAGGATCGTCGCTGGAAATCGGGAACACTCAATACGTCCAGGGTATCGTTCAGGATATTACCGAGCACAAGCGCGCAGAAGAGGCAATACGCGAGAGCGAAGAACGATTCCATCGGATGTTCGAAATGCACGATGCAGTGATGCTGCTGATCGACCCTCTGTCCGGACGGATCAAAGACGCCAATCCGGCAGCCGAGAGGTTTTACGGATATTCCGGCGAACGGCTCCGGCGCATGACCATACAGGAAATCAACATCGCGCCTCCGGCGGAAGTGTCCGAGGAACACCAAAATGCTCTTGTGGACAAGAAGAGCGATTTCAATTTTTCACATCGACTCGCAAACGGCGAGATTCGGATCGTAGAAGTACACTCGTCCCCCATCACTGTGGAAGGCGCGCAAAACCTCTTTTCCATCATCTACGATGTCACAGAGCGCAAACAAGCAGAGGAACAGCTCCGCAAGCTTTCCCTTGCCGTCGAACAGAGTCCTGCTTCCATCGTCATCACGGACACTCAAGGAACAATCGAATATGTTAATCCAAAGTTTACGGAAGTTTCGGGGTATACAATGGAAGAATCCCGAGGAAGAAAAACGAGCATATTGAAGTCGGGTGAGACTGGCTCGGATGAATACAAACGATTGTGGGAAACGATTACTGCGGGACGGAATTGGCAAGGTGAATTCCATAACAAGAAAAAGAACGGTGAATTGTTTTGGGAGTCGGCATCTATCTCCCCGGTGAAGAACAAGGACAATGTTGTTACGAATTTCGTAGCCGTGAAAGAAGATATCACGGAGCGCAAGCGGTCGGAAGAAGCGTTACGCCACGCCCAGAAACTCGAGAGCATCGGAACTTTGGCTGGAGGTATCGCTCACGATTTCAATAATCTTCTCAATGTGATCATGGGACAGTCTTCTTTAGCCTTGAGCAGGCTCCCGAAAGAAAGTCCGTCGGGAAGCAATATCACCAAAGCTCTCAAGGCGGCAGAACGGGCAACCGACCTGACGAGGCAACTCCTAGCCTACTCCGGCAAAGGCAAATTTGTCACCGAGGATTTTAACCTCAACCGTCTTGTCGAAGAGAACGCACAGCTCCTGGAACTTTCCGTCCCTAAAACCACTCAATTGCGGTATGAGCTCGAGGAGTCGAGCCTTTTTATCCATGGAGATGTGGGACAAGTCCAACAAATAATCATGAATCTCATTATCAACGCCGGAGAGGCGATGGGTCCAAATCCCGGGTACATCACCATCCGCACCCGGCATATCGGACTTACGGGAAACGACACTGAGTTTTGGAAATATACAAACAATCCGCTGCAGCCCGGTACCTATGCCTTACTGCAGGTAAGCGACACAGGACAAGGGATGAGACCCGAAGTGCTGGCTCGCATCTTTGACCCGTTCTTCACTACTAAATTTACCGGCAGAGGACTTGGACTCGCGGCCGTTCTTGGGATCATCCGGGGTCACCATGGGGGAGTTCGCATCGAAAGCAAAAAGGGACAAGGGACGATTTTCGAGATTGTTTTCCCGATCGCAGATTCACCCCAGACGCACGAGCTTCAAACGAAAAGAAGCAAGTCGGTTATTGACGGAAACGGTAGGACTATTCTCGTGATCGACGACGAACCCTCCATCCTCGAGTTATTGAGCGACATCTTTGCCGACGCCAAATTCAAAGTAATCGGAGCAATGAATCCTATCGAAGGAATTGAGCTCTACCGTCAACATCGACAGGAGGTCGCGATTGTCGTCCTTGACTACTCAATGCCTGGAATGGATGGCAGGGTGGCATTTGAGGAATTGCGGAAGATTAATAAGCTCGTCAGGGTTCTGCTCTGTTCCGGCTACACGGAAGAAGAAATGAAATCTGCCTTCGGCGAAATGCGCCCGAATGATTTTATCAAAAAACCTTACACACCGATCGAGCTGCTTGAAAAGGTTGCGGGCATCATTCCACCAAACGTAAGGTGAAGATTCACACAATGTTTGTCTACGTTGATCGAGCGATCTGTCACGGCGCAATGATATCGCGGAGATGTGCTCTCACATGTGAGAGCACCGTATCCCGTACCCTGAGAGAATCAAGCGCGCCGGCCAGGCCCCGGAGATCTTGCTTCAAGCCGGATAATTCGGTCTGCAGCTTCTCCGGGTGGAGCGAAATCCTGTTCCCGGTCTGCTCTGCGTGAATCAGGAGTTCAGGAGACCAGTCGGCAGGCCATGTCGCATCGTTGATCAGTGTGGCGGCGCGGTGAAGGCGGGCAATTTTTTGCCTGAATCCGTCTGCCAAGTCCGAAACGTCACTCGAAAGCGTTCTTCCTTTCACGCGCACCTCGACACGCTTGTTCACGTCGAACGACCTCGTAATCACAGTCAGCGTCAACAGGTCTCCATCATACTTCCATCCTTCACCCGACTGCTGCTTCGACTGGGCGATCTTTTCGCCATTGCAGACCACAGATTCGGGGTCGGTGAAGTTGATGAATCTGAGTTCATAAGCGCGGGTCCTTCTCATTCCGGGATAACTGCCGACCATAGGGGAAATAGTAATCCTAACTTCTGCAGGATGTGTCCGAGTCATCTCCACGTGAGTCGCAGCTGATCGGCCTTCCTGATAGCCGAGAGAATTCCCTTCGTCTTCGTATACGCTGCACGAACCCGAATCCCCAGGAAAAAGAGTTACGATGAGAGGGTCGACGGGTGATGCGTGCGTCGACCGCATTTTCGGCTGCATCGGAACAATCGCTCCGTCTTTCACAAAGACCGGTATTTCGTCTTCCGCATACTGGCGTGCGAAAACACCCGGACCGACAAGATGATGCCCAGTGAACCATTCGGTCCACCCGCCGGCAGGCAGCCAAATCTTTTTTTCGGCGAGGAGGCTCGAGGAATCGACCGGAATAGTAACCGGCGCGACGATCATGTCATTCCCAAACCGGTACTCTCCGCTGTAGTCGTACGCCTCTGGCGACTCCGGATCTTCATAGTACATCGGATGAACGATTGACATCCCGGTTTCATATGCGGTGTGCGAAGCAGAATAGATGTACGGAACGAGCGAGTACCGAAGTAAGATCGCATCCCTCATCAGCCTGAACTGATCTGTTGGATAAGCCCAGATTCTACGTTCGCCTTTGCCGTTTTTGGTAACATGAGTGCGCAGGATCGGACTGAATGCACCCCACTGAATCCATCGCGTATAGAGCTCGGGCGAGATTTCCCCCGGCATATGACCGCCGATGTCGTGGCTCCAATAACCGTATCCAACGTTCGCTGCAGTCGCAGTAAATTTCGGCTGGAAGGCGAGCGACTCCCAAACGGATACGACGTCTCCGGAAAACCCGATCTGATAGCGATGATTCCCCAGTCCTCCCCACCGATGAAACAGCAGCGGTCGATCTGCTTTCTTCCGTTCCATGTCAGTGTAGAATACATAATTGAGCCACCAGGTCGGCGTGACGCCGGGAATCTTCGTCGTGCCCCACTGCTGCCAGTCGAGCCACCAGAAATCAACTCCTTGACGTTCAAGCGGATGGATGATCAAGTTCATATAGTTGGTGGCAAATTTTTTGTCGACGATATCGAAGGGAACGAATTTCTTTGTGGCAGGATCGATTCCCATCGCGCGCGCCATTTCAGGATAATGATCTTCGTGCGGCTGGATTCCGGAGGCAGGATGAAGATTCAACGGCG